>CAIUPE010000001.1 GCA_903900975.1 uncultured Hyphomicrobiales bacterium
CAAGGCAAGTTCGGCCGTTGCAGCCCGAAAAAGAAAGGAGCCCAGCAATGTCTTGACCCCGGCATAACCCGCAGAGCATAACTCAGAGGTGGCTCACTTCTCAATGGAAAACCCGGCTCACTTTTGCATGGAAATTAACATGACGGCACTTCGATAGTGATGTGGAACCGGACCCTTACCGCGGTCGACGGAGCCGACTCGCTCTATGGCGGCGGGGGCAATGACACGCTGCAAGGCGGCAATGGCAATGACACGATGGATGGCGGCGGCACCAGCGCAGGCGGCATCGATGTGGCAGATTATTCTTATGCGACGACAGGCGTAACGCTGAATCTCGCAAGTTTTGACACCACAACCTATCATTCCGTTTCCATCTCGACGTTCGATATCGATCAAGTCCGCAATTTCGAAGGCTTGATCGGCGGCGCGGGGAGTGACTCACTGCTGGGCGATAGCGCCGCAAACTCGCTCGGCGGCGGCATGGGGAGTGATACAATCGACGGCGGTGGTGGGAACGATACGCTCGATGGCGGGGCTGGCAATGACATGCTCTCCTTTGCCTCGGCCACGTCCGGCGTTTTCGTTTCGCTCGCCAATTCAAGCATGAGCGGCGGCGGACACAATGATACCTATTATAATTTCGAGGGGCTGATCGGTTCGCAATATGCCGATACATTGGTCGGCACGTCGGCGTCGGAGAGTTTTGATGGCGGTTCGGGGATTACGGGCGACTCGATCTATGGTGGTGGCGGCAATGACTGGCTGGCTTACGGCTCGCTGCACGGTGGCATCGGTGTTTCCGTTACCTTGGGCACCTATACCAACTCAACGCTGGCCACAGGCGGAGGGGGTACCGATACGCTCAACGGCACCTTTACAGGTGTCATCGGTTCGCAATATTCGGACACCCTCATCGGCTCTGCCTCCGCAGTTTCCGAAACCTTTGACGGCGGCGCGGGTACGGCAAGCGACTCGATCTATGGCAATGGCGGCAATGATTGGCTGGCTTACGGCTCGCTGAATGGCGGCATCGGCGTATCCGTGGCCTTGGGAACCTACAGCAACTTCGCTTTGGCAACCGTAGGGGCCGGCACCGATACGCTTACGGGTACGTTCAGAGGGGTCATTGGTTCGCAATATTCGGACAGTCTGATCGGCACCATCGCGAATGAAACCTTCGATGGCGGTGCGGGCGCAGTCAGCGATACCATCGTCGGCGGCGGCGGCTCGGACTGGTTGAGCTATGGCTCTCTCATCGGTGGCCAAGGCGTCACACTAACCCTCGGCGATTATTCCACGCAAAGCCTCCTGCTTTACACCGGCGGCGGCGGCAACGACTCGGTCTCCGGCGTCTTCCAGGGCGCAATCGGATCGATTTATGCCGACTCAATTCTAGGCTCGACGCTCAACGACACGATCTTTGGTGGCGCGGGCAACGATACGATCGACAGCGGACGAGGCTCAAACGAGTCGCTTGATGGCGGCGACGGCTTCGATTTCTTGTCCTTTACTTCCGCTAACGGGGCCGTCAACGTTTCACTCGGCAATCAGTCCATGTCGAGTGGTGGTTATACCGCGCTGAACTACACCAATTTTGAAGGGATTATAGGCGGCAGCGCTAGTGACCAGCTCAAGGGCGATGCCAATGCCAATTACTTCTATGGTAACGGCGGCAATGACACGATCCTCGGCTATCTCGGTGCCGACACAATCCAGGGCGGCCTAGGCAATGACTCGCTCGATGGTAATGGCAGCGGAATTGCGGATAGTCCAAGTACCGTGGATGTGGTCGATTATAGCTACACGAGTGCCAATCTGACGGTCGCACTCAACGGCTCGCAAGGAACGATATCGGTGACGGTCGCATCCGGATCCGATATCGACACGATCCAGAATTTCGAAGGCATTATCGGCGGCTCCGGTGCTGATAGTTTCACCGGCGATTCCCTCAACAACTATCTCTCGGGCGGCGCAGGCAATGACACGCTCGTTGGTGGCGGCGGCAACGACACGCTGCTTGGCGGCACTGGCAATGATCTGCTGAAACTCGATTGGTCGAGCCTAAATCTCTCAAACCTCGACGGTGGTGCGGGCAATGATACCGTGAGCTTATCGGGCAACGGCAATGTGAACCTGTCATTCACAGCATCAAGCTTCAACGGCATTTTAACCAATGTCGAGCAGCTCGATTTCTCCTCGGCCGTTGGACAAGCCACCCTGACGATGGACGGGGCGGGCATCCAGAAAATTCTGGGAGGCACGGCTTCAACCTCGGCCTTTGCCGGTGTGCTCGATATGAAGCTCGATCCGAACCACGAAAGCCTGATTTTGGCAGCCAATTCGAATTACACATATTGGTCGTCATCATCGCCGACAAGCACAGCCCGTCTGTCAGGAACCGTTAGCCTGAGTGGCCTTTCAACAACCGGAGCGGATATCTACGTCTTCGATTCAACCCATACGACCCTGTTGGCGGATCTGCATTATCACACATGATGGAAGGTAGCCGTTATTGCGAGCGCAATGGCGTTTGGTGAATCGCTCCGCATCGCTCGCCATGGCAGCTAGTTTACAACGTCCAGCACCTTGCGAAACAAAGTCGGCAGTGCTTCACCCTCGGGCCCGTTAGGCGAGGACCAGCGATAAGGCTCCGGCGCTGCAACCGTCATTCCTACCTCGGCCGCATAAACCTCGAGCCGCAATGGAAAATGCGTGAACACATGATCGACCGTACCGCACGTCCGCCACGAGGCCCGTAAGGGCGGCTTGAGCTCGGTCACCGGTTCCGCCGTCCACGCACTATTTGGCACCTCAACCATACCGCCTAACAACCCCTTTTCCGGTCGTGTGCCGATCAGCACTGCGCCATCCGCACGCTGTACGACGAAGGCCGCACCATAACGCATCGTCTTAGGCTTCTTAGCCACCTTACGCGGATAATCCAGCATGGCTCCCACCTTCCGCGCGCCACAACCTGGCGACAACGGACACAACCCGCATACCGGACCTTTAGGCGTACAGATCGTCGCGCCCAAATCCATAAGCGCTTGCGCAAAATCGCCTGCCCGCTCGGGCACCAAGGCTTGCGTCAACCGCTTGATGGTCGGCCGCGCCTTCGGCATCGGCTCTTCGACCTGATAGAGCCTACTGATCACCCGCTCGACATTACCGTCCACCGCCACCACGTGTTGGCCGAAGGCAATCGATGCAATTGCACCCGCCGTGTAATCGCCAATGCCAGGCAGCTTCAGCAACGCTTCAACGCTGTCAGGAAACCGCCCTCCATGCCTCTCGACCACCTCAACTGCACAAGCATGGAGATTACGCGCACGGGAATAATAGCCAAGCCCCGCCCAGAGCCGCAGCACCTCATCACGTTCAGCGTGTGCCATTGCCTCCACGCTCGGAAAACGTGTGGTGAAGGCCTCGAAATAGGGAATGACGGTTTTCACCCCCGTCTGCTGCAACATGATCTCGGACAGCCAGACGCGGTAGGGGTCGACCACCTCACCGGGTTGCGCACGCCAAGGCAGCACGCGCCGGTTGCGGTCATACCAATCAAGCAAGGCTTTATCGAACTTCATGGCACATGGCCTTAACATTACCGCAAACGGCGTTTTGTTTATCGCATCAACTGGCTTAGACTATCTCAAACGCCCCCTCAAAGATCTGATTGTGATGAAGCAACCTTCGCTCCGCCCCCTCAACGATCTGATTGTGATGAAGCAACCTTCGCTCCGCCCCCTCTCCGATTTGCTCGACGAAGCTTTAGGCCCCGTGCTTGCCGCGCAAGGCTTTGCGGCGTCCGATATCGTCACAGGCTGGCCGG
>CAIUPE010000002.1 GCA_903900975.1 uncultured Hyphomicrobiales bacterium
GCCAAAGCGCGGCCCAGATCAGCGGGAAGTACTTCATGCGGCCCCCTTCCCTGCCAAAATAGCGCAACAAGAGTGGTTTGCCGACTTATTAAGTGCGGCCGGGACGCTCGCAGCCATATGATTTTACAGCGATATTTGAAGCGCTTCAGTGTATTTTCACGAAAATACACTGTCTACAGCTGCGTTTTTTGATCAAAAAACGCCATTCGGCGCGATCTAGCTGAGCATCACCGATGAAGCGGGAAACTTAATGCCGTAATTGATGAGTAGTGACAAATTGGTGGTGGCAAAACGTGTCAACTTTTCCGGCCATCATTATTGCCCGTAGAGCGCCTCCGGGGGAATGTCCGCTTTGGGTCAAAAGCGGCCATTCATCCAATGTCCGCTTTGCGCGATAAGCGGTGCTAGTTGCAGCGACACAGCTAGATCCAGCTGTTGCCACTTCTAGAAGACACTTGAAGAAAAACGCGATTAGGTCAAATGCTTCATAGCATTGTTGTCCGCTGGCCAGCGGCGATGAACCCAAAGCCATTGCGCGGGCCGCGCGCGCACCAAATCCTCAAGGACCAAGTTCATCTTCGCAGTCAGCGCAAAAATATCATTCGTGTGCTCACCGCTCGGATCAAATTCTATTGCCGGGTGAATAGTTACTCGAAAGTGCGCGCCGCTTAGCCTCTGCGTGGATACAGGAATAATTGGAGCACCCAGCTTAATAGAGAGTGCAGCCGGTGCGGGTGTCGTCATAGCATCGCGCCCAAAAAATGAAGCCGCTATACCCTCGTTTGTCTTTTGGTCGGCTAACATGAAAACAGCTTTACCATCGCGGATTAACCTGAACATGCGCTTCAATCCGCGCTGTCCCTTTTTTATCTGTTCCTGCGGACCTTGAATCAGTCGCTGCCGAGAAATCCAGTGAGCAACTAATGGATTATTCGCTGGACGATAAACAAAAGCCCCCGTGGGATCGAGGATGCCTGCGGCGATTGTCATCACTTCCCAATTTGCAAAATGACCAGTAACAAATATTACACCCCTTCCTTCAGCGACGGCGGCGTGCCCGATGTGAACATTATCGATATGGATGCGTGGCCGAATCCCTTCCACTGATAGATTGCCAAGATGAGGGTATTCCGCGACGACCCTCCCGAGATTGTCGCACATTTCAAGTGTGATAGCCTCAATGGCTGCTGCTGACTTTTCCGGGTA
Source organism: uncultured Hyphomicrobiales bacterium (assembly GCA_903900975.1). Lineage (GTDB taxonomy): Bacteria > Pseudomonadota > Alphaproteobacteria > Rhizobiales > Beijerinckiaceae > CAIUPE01. The sequence continues at coordinate 1,207 of CAIUPE010000002.1, forward strand.
AGCCGCTATGAGATTCTTGCGCGCTCGGCCCGCTGCCGAAAGGTGGTAGAACACATTGCGTCCAATAAATCCTCCAACGGATGAGGCCGCATCCAAACCAATGAGCCAGAAAAATCCCATAAACGAAAAAAAGATGGCTGCTTCAGCGCCATGCCGAATACGTCTGCTGAAGGGGATTGCGTGCATAGTCATCCTATGTGGTATTGAACATAATTATGAGCCGCTAGCAATCGAGGCTAAAAGCACGATGGCTATGGATTGAGCGCGGCGGACAAGGCCGAGCTTGCAAGGCAGATGCAGGGCAAAATCTGAGAGTTTTGTGCGACTGCGAATGTCCGCTTTGGGTCAGGAGCGGACATGCCCGCCTTGATCAAAGAAAAAGCCCCGTCCACCTTGACTAAGGACGGGGCTTCAGTCGCGGCCTTCCATGGCCGTATGGGGATAGTCTGCCCCCAAGCCGCAAATCATTGCATAGCACTGCTGAATCCCGCGTAAACCGCTAGAAGCCGACAGAAATCGAGCGCAGGGATGCTTCGGTGAGAGTTTGTACTTGAGCGGATTGTATATTCCGGGTCCGCAACGCCGGAGCAACTTGATTGCCAAGGTTCAACTGGGCTGAACCTGTGACCGGCCCCCAATGAGTGGTCCAGTTGCAATGTTAGTTTAGAGACGGGGTTTGCGCTAGCGCCCGGCTGGCGGACTGATCCGGCGGCCAGCAGATTGCTTCTGGCGCTGGTGGCCGATATCCCAGCGATGAGTGCGGTCTGACGGTATTGTAGTGCCGTCTCCAGGCTTCGATCATGATCTTTGCCTCCTTTAGCGTGTAGAAGATCTCACCATTGAGCAGCTCATCACGAAGCTTTCCGTTGAAGCTTTCGCAATAGCCATTTTCCCAGGGACTGCCTGGTTCGATGTAAGCGGTCTTGGCACCCACGGCCGCAATCCATTGCCTGAGCGCCAGGGCAACGAACTCTGGGCCGTTATCAGACCGGATGTGGGCTGGGACGCCTCGCTCGACGAAGAGGTCGCATAGTGCCTCGATGACCTCGATGGACTTCAGTTTTCGGGCCACAAGAATGGCAATCGCTTCGCGTGTGAACTCATCGATAATGCAGAGCATCCGGAACGCCTTTCCATCATGGGTGCGGTCGGCGACGAAGTCGTAGGACCACACATGGTTGGGGCGCTCCGGCCGCAGACGAATGCACGATCCGTCGTTGAGCCAGAGCCGACCCCGTTTGGGCTGTTTCGCTGGGACTTTCAGCCCCTCACGACGCCAAATGCGTTCAACACGCTTCTTGTTCACCGTCCATCCAGCTGTCCGCAGGAGCGCCGTGATGCGGCGGTATCCGTAGCGGCCATACTGGCGAGCGAACTCGATGATGTCGGCTGTCAAAGCCACTTCATCGTCAGGCGTTGTCGGCATTCTGCGCTGCGTGGACCGATGCTGTCCCAGGGCCAGGCATGCCCGTCTCTGCGGCACACCCATTTCAGCAACAACATGGTCCACACACGCGCGGCGACGTGCGGGGCTTAGAAGTTTCCCCGCGCGGCTTCCTGCAATATCAGCTTGTCCAGCGTCAGGTCCGAGATCGCCCGTCGAAGCCGCGTATTCTCAGATTCCAGTTCTTTCAACCGCTTGACCTGGTCGCCCTTAAGCCCGCCATACTCGTTGCGCCAGCGGTAGTATGTAACTTCCGTCACTGCTATCGCCCGCACCGCATCCGATACCGGCTTGCCCTGTGCCATCAGCACATCGACCTGCCGTAGCTTCGCGACAATCTCTTCTGCCGTGTGTCTTTTCCTTGCCATCGATCCAATCCTCCTTGGTCAAAACCATACTTCAGGGAGGACCATTTCAAAGGGGGCAGGACACGGTCTGGCGCCCCCTGCCCCGTATGCTATCGTCCGGCAAAACACGCCCGCCTTCGGAGGAATTTTCATGTCCCGCATCGCCCTTGCCGCAACCGCCGCTGCTCTGTTGCTTTCGGCCGCGCCGGCCTTTGCCGACATCAACCTGATCGCGCCGGGCGTGGTGTTCAATGCGGGGCTGCCGGAACTAGCCGACGCCTATGCCAAGAAAAGCGGCGTCAAGGTCAACGTCAAATCCGACGGCATGACGACCATTGTCGGCCATTTCAACGCGCCGGATTCCACCACTGATGTGATCGTGGTGCCGGTTTCCTTCATGGACGGCATGGAAGCCACCAAGCACATCAAGGACGGCAGCCGGGTTGATCTGGGCCGGGTCTATGTCGGTCTGGCGGTGCGCAAGGGCGCGCCGCATCCCGATATTTCCACGCCGGAAAAACTGGCCGCCGCGCTGAAAGCGGGCGGCACGGTGATGTATTCCAATCCCGAAAGCGGCAGCATGGAAGCGCGCATCATCAACGACATGCTGCACCTGCCGCTGTTCAAGGGCGTGAAATCCAAGATCAGCACCCGCGGCGAAGGCGGCGAGGCGCTGGTGCGCGGCGAAGGCGACATGGCGCTGCAACTGTCGTGCGAGATCCTGAACCATCCGGAGCTGGAACAGGTTGGCCTGCTGCCGGAATCGCTGCGCGCCTATATGGACACCTCGGCGGCAGTGTCGCCCAAATCGGCCAATGCCGAGCAGGCAGCCGGTTTCATCGCCTTTTTGAAGACGCCGGAAGCCCAGGCCATCCTGAAGGCCAAGGGCATGGTGCTGACGAACTAAAGGGCTGGC
>CAIUPE010000003.1 GCA_903900975.1 uncultured Hyphomicrobiales bacterium
GGTAAAATAGCGCGGTGTTGCCATCGCGCTATTTCTTTCACCATCAGCTGGGTTGCTTCGCGTTCGCTCGCCATGACGAAAAAAATTACCCCTTATTCTGCCGATCATAAGGGTTTTCCGTCTCGCGCAGCGATACGCGGATCGGTGTTCCCGGCAAGCCAAAGGTCTCGCGCAGCGAATTGATCAGATAGCGCGTATAGCTATCCGGTAACCCCGAAAGCTGATTGCCGAAAATCGCAAAATGCGGCGGGCGCGATTTCACCTGCGTAGCATACCGCATCTTGATGCGGCGACCGGACACGGCAGGAGGCGGATGCTTTTCAAGCACACCCGCAAGCCAACGGTTCAATTGACCCGTTGAAACGCGCTTGGACCAGATGCCCGCGGCTGCGATGCAGGCCTCAATGAGCTTATCGGCGCCCTCACCCGTCAAACCCGAGAGCGGCAGAATCGTAGCGCCCTTCACATTCGATAACAGCCGTTCGGTATCATCAACCAGCTTCTTGAAACGGCCCGGATCACCCGCAACCAAATCCCATTTATTGACGCCCACGACGAGCGCACGGCCTTCTTTCTCGATCACCGAGAGGATGGCCATATCCTGCTTCTCAAACGGAATGGTTGCATCCAGCAATAGCACAACCACTTCGGCAAATTTTACCGCGCGCAACCCGTCGGAAACCGCGAGCTTTTCCAGCTTGTCATCGATCCGCGAGCGCTTACGCATACCGGCCGTATCGAAAAGCTTCATCGGACGGCCACGGAAATTCCATTCAACGCCAATCGAGTCACGCGTAATGCCCGCTTCCGGCCCCACCAATAGCCGCTCTTCGCCGAGCAGATAGTTGATCAGCGTCGATTTACCGGCATTTGGACGACCGACAATCGCGATACGCAATGGACGGGCGGGATCGTTCTCGGCTTCATCGTCATATTCGGGCTCAGGCGCGAACTCGTCAATTTCGGGGCGGGCAGTATGTTCGGGCAAGGCCTGTCGGATAGCATCATACAGGTCGGCCAAACCCTCGCCATGTTCGCCCGAAAAAGGAATTGGGTCACCAAGGCCAAGACCAAAGGCCTCGTAGGCCTCCATCATACCCAGCTTCCCTTCCGCCTTGTTGGCGAGCAAAACGACCGGTTTGCCTGCACGACGGACCAGCGTTGCAAAATGGCGATCCGATGGTGTTAAGCCCGCCCGCACGTCAATCAAAAACAAAATCGCATCGGCATCCATAATCGCAGCTTCAGTCTGCGAACGCATCCGGCCCGTCAAAGACGTTTCAGCGCTTTCCTCCAGACCAGCGGTATCAATGACCGTGAAATCGAGATCGCCGAGATGGGCTTCGCCCTCGCGTCGATCACGTGTCACACCAGGTTGATCATCGACCAAAGCCAGCTTTTTTCCGACGAGGCGGTTAAACAGCGTCGACTTGCCGACATTCGGCCGGCCGACGAGCACGACCGTGAACGACATGATAAATCCAATCGGTTGGTGGCAGGTGGGTAACGAGCTTGCGCCCTTTTAAGGAATTTTACTGCCAGCTTTGACGAGCGCAAGATAAACTTGGACGCGCTGCTTGAGTGTTGCTGGGGCGACATCGTCGGTCATAATTTCATCGAATAGCTTACCGGCGCCTGCAACATCGCCAGCCTTCAACATCTTCAAGCCAAGCAATTCACGCGAATTTCCTGCCCAGCTTCCGCCCGGCACGATCAATGGCTGAAGGCGGGATTGCAACTCTTCCAAACTGGCCGTATCGGCTAAAAGCGTCGCTGCTCTTAACCGCGCAAGTCCGCGCAATACAGGCGGAAGCGTCGCATCCGCCGCAAGAAGTTCAAACTGTTTCACTGCATCCGGTCTATCGGTTACCGAACGTTCAGCAGCGAAGCGGAACCGCGCCAGCAGGGCGTAACCCGCCCCGCCATCCTGGACGATAGCTTCGAATTCCTTTGCCGCATCATCCGATTTACCAGCAGACGACGCCTCGAGCGCCGATTGAAATCGGGTACCCAAGGCCTCTGCCTTCAGAGTCTCGTAATGCATATAGTAACGATAGGCACCGGTCGCCGCGACAATCAGTGCGCCAGCAACCAGAAACCACGAACCATATTTTTTCCAGACATCAATCGCCTGATCGCGGCGGATATCGTCATCGATTTCACGAAAAATGTCGGACATGGCAAACCAATCGCTAAACTATAGGAGGTCTCTCTATAAGGAAGCGCCGCGCTATAGTTAAGCAAAAAATCAATCAACCCATCACGGGAACGCCAATGATGATGGGATGAAGCTGAATCATCACAAAAAACGCAATAAGACCAATGGCAACGGCCATCATATCACCCGCGATCCGCGGTTCCGGCACATCGACGAATGCCATCGGCCGCCATTTGAACGATATCCGATCAATGACGGCCCAAGCTAATAGGCTTCCGAACAGAATCATCCCGCCCAAATCACCGTTGGCAAGGAAGTGGCCAAAGGCCCAAGCTTTTACCCCTACAAGCATCGGATGTTTCAACCGCCGCTTGATATAGCCGAAAGGTGTGTAGGCTGAAGCAAGCGATACGAAGGAAATAAGCATAAACAACGAATTGAGATGTTTAAGCGCGGTTGGCGGCGACCATACTTCTATTAGTCCTTCGGACCGGTAAACACCAAAACCTTCAATGATCAAAACCAGGCCAGCCACGGATAAGAGGCTGTACACACCTTTATAAATCGGTGCACCCAAGGCTGAAACCGCTCGTCCATGCACGGTGGGGAGAATGGCGACCGAATGGGTGCCGATAAACACGACAATACCGAGAAGAAGCAAAGTCATAGCCAGTCTTTCCAATCACAACGGGACTTGATGTAAGACCACTTGCTAAGCCTTGTCGAGGTCAATTTGTGGATCGACGCCCCTATCCGATGGTCCGCCGCGTGTTGGCCTCATTAGTGCAATACGGCATTTTGCGTCTCGGGTTCGACCATCGACGATTCCGATGGAGCTTTTCCTTCGACGTCATCGAATACCGCCTCGCTGGCTAAACCAACAGATTCTTCGTCAGAAGGCGGCCCAACGACATCCGATGCATCTTCGATCGACTGATCCAATAACGTCATCTCGTCACGATCAATGATCATACCATTGGAAGCTTCGTCTCCGTCCAAAATACCTTCGCCGACATGCCGCTCGCGAGCAAGCGCCTGATTATAGCGGCGGGCGCTTTGCAGTGCACCTTCGAGCAAGGTACGATCAACGCGCTCTTTGTCAAAAAGATGCGTCATTACGGTAAAATCCGATTCAAATCTTTCTCGCTCGGCGCGCGCGGCCCGTTGGCTTTCCTCCAGCCGTGCCGTAACGAAAGTTGTCCGGTCATTGGCCATGACAATTTCAGCATCTTTCTCCGCTAGCGCTTTGGTTAGCGCATCAAGATGCGCATTATATTGCCGTCGCTCCGTCTCCAGAGTTGACAGCCTTCCATGCGCGCCTTCGCTTTCTTTCTCTGCGGCTTCGGAACGGCGTTGCGCATTGGCGAGCTGCATCGACAGATCGATGGCGCGGCGCTCGCTGGCCCGCAACTCTTCGAGCTTTTCGCGGTAGTTCGACCGCGATTCGTTCAACATACGCTCATGGGTATCGGCCCGCGCTAATGCCGCTTCCAATTTGGCGTTACTGCCTTTCAGTTCAGTGCGAAGCAATTCCAGCCCTTCAATGCGGTCGACGCTGGCTTGCTCTTTTGCATATCGCTCCTCCTCAACTGCCGACTGAAGCTGCGAAATTTGAGCCTTATAGCGTTCGATCGCGGGCTCAAGCTCGCTCAATTGGCGGCTGAGACGGGCATTTTGCGAAGTAGAAACGTCCAATAAATTTTTAAGCATACGCTCGTGCTCTTCAGCATGTTGCAGCGCGCTGGCCGTTCGCTCCAATTCAATATCGCGCGACGCCAGATCTGCCGTAAGCCGATCAAGCTCTACTCGCGCCGCAGACATTTCATCTTCCAAGGCTGCCACCTGCGCTCGCGAAACGGCCAATTCCTCGGAGCGAACGGTTAGCGCGTCAAAAGCTCCCTGCCGGTCGAGGCGCTCCCGCTCGAAATCGGCCTCGAGCGTCTCGACCCGGCCGGAGAGCCTTTTAACCTTTGCCGTCAGCGAAGCTCTTTCATCCGTTAAATGCGCCAACTCGGGCTCAAGCTGAGCAATTTCTCGGTGTAGCTCCTCCGTACGACTTGTTTCTAGCTCAACCGCCGTTCGCAGCTCCGCAGCCTCCCGTCGGGAGGCTTCCAACTCATCCACAACGGAGGCAAACCGGCTAATGCTCGATGTCAGCCTTCCTTTAAGGAGATCAAGGTGTTGAAATTGCTCCATCAATCCGCCAAATTCTTGCCGGATCTCCTCATTCCTGATTGCCATTCCGAGAATTGGATCGTTGAGATCAATCGAAGCCGGTTGCTCCAACTCCGCGATTTGTTCGTCAACGGAAGAAAATTCCGCTTTAACAATTGATTGACGTCGAAATGCCGAAATAAGCCCCATGCCAGTTTTTTCCGCAACGTTATTATTATAACAAAAATATATTAAAACTAATCGCCGTTTATAGTGGTACAATTATTTATATGACGCAAGGGCATTTTTAAAATGAATATTGTTACCGTTTAAGACACCTCGTCTCATATCCAAACAAGAGAATTTAAGTGGCATTGACGAACACGCGCAAAACACAGAGGAGATTATCGGGTTTCATTTTTTGGTTCGTGTGAGTTCGTTCGGAGTAAGGCGTGCAAGCTGTTATCGTGGGGTGCGGAACGATTGGGTTGGCTTTAGGCGTTGCCCTTTCCTCGCGTGGTCAGAACGTTATTTTGTTTGACCGAGACGCGAACAAACTTGAAGCTATATCCAACCAAAGCTTTGATGCTGGCGAATTGGAAATGACGGAGGCGCTCCATCGCGGGCTACAAAATCGTACGATTATTCTTTCGAACGCGCTGCCGCACGACGTTGGAGGATCAACCTATATCATCTGCATCCCAACACCGACGGCCGACATCGGCGAATTGATTTCCGTCGTTCAACAGATCGCCGCGCGGGCAACGCCAAATGATGCCATTCTTATCCGCTCGACGGTTGCCATAGGTTCTACGAGAAAGCTGCATTCCAGCGCATCAACGCTCGCAGGAAAGAGCCTTTTGTTTGCCTCAACCCCTGATCGTTCCGTCGAAGGCCAGACGTTTTCCGACCAATTTTCCATCCCGCATTTGATCGGTGGAATGTCAGAGGCGGCGTCCGATCGAGCCACGGCCCTTTTCAGCATTTTGGGCCGTTCCTTGTCGCTCAATAATCCAGAGGAAGCCGAAGCGGCCAAAATTTTCAGCAACACCTGGCGAGCGGGGATGTTCGCGATGGTGAATGCGATGGCCCTGATTGCGGATGATCATGCGCTGGATCTCCATGCTATCAATGCCGCGGCTTCGACCGACTACCCTCGTTTCAGCCCGCCGCGGCCGGGCTTGATCGGAGGCCCCTGCCTACCGAAGGATATCAGCCTTCTCATCGAGAGCGAAAATCCTGCCAGCACCGCGTTTTTTGATGGTGTAAGGCGTTCCGAATTCGAACTCGAACGGCGGATCAAGCGCCTAGCGTTGGATCAAATCACCACCTGGCCAATACGCCCCCTAAACGTCGCCTTTCTCGGATTGGCGTTCAAAGGTAGCCCCGCCGTTACCGATATGCGCGGCAGCCCCGCTCTTGCCCTCGCGCGCGACTTAGGAACGTGCGAACCTGACATTCATCTTAAAGGTTGGGATCCGAGTCCCGTTGATGCGTCGGCAACGGGGATCTCCATGCACGCGTCAGCACTGGAAGCGGCGGCCGATTGCGCGCTCGTTGTGCTTGGCCACAATCATCCCGCCATTATTGGCCTTGATCTCGATGAATTGGCGCTTCGATTACCGAAACAAAGTCTTATTGTTGACCTAACGGGCCTTGCCAAACGGCCTTCCAACCCTTCCACACCTATAAGATATTGGTCGATTGGGCGGAAAAATGTCTAAAAATACTATGGGCACCCTAACGAATGGCACGATCGTCATACAAAGCTTCCGTAAACATTCGATTCCAGACTGGATGGCCCGCTGTTTGTCGAGTGTTCAACAATGGGCCCAGCATCAAGGCTTCCAATATTCACTTTGGGGCGACGAATTTTATGATCTATGTGGCCCAGAATACTTAACGAAGGGCTTTAGAAATCCACAGGCGATCACCAATCTTGCCCGCCTCGTTGCTACCCAAAAATATCTTAACTTGGGCTATGATGCCGTCATCTGGTTGGATGCGGATGTTTTCGTTTTCGATCAAGAGGGGTTAAATCTAAACTTTCCGCCCAACATGTTTGCCCTTGGCTACGCGTTTGGCCGCGAAATATGGATGGAGCCATGGGGCGGCGTTTCCGAGCACCAAGTCCACAATGCGGTAACCTATTTTACCAAATCGGCAAGAGACTTATCCTTCTTCATTGATACAATTCGCCATATCGATAAGGGACGAGAAATTACCCATAATTTTCAAGTCGGTGTCCAGCTTTTACGTGGCCTGCAGTATCCCCTCGGATTCGAAGCATTTCCGCACGTCGCTATGTTCAGCCCGAAAACCATAGAAGCGATCAACGAAAACGATGTCAGCGCTCTGAGGACTTATGGCCAAGCCTTCGGCTATCCTTCTCAAGCCGCCAATCTATGCCTATCGCAAGAATGGTCTATTACCGAAAAAAAGCTCATGCAGGCTATGGATATTCTCGAACAAACGAGGGGCGAGTGCATCAATAGCTTCGCCACGGAACAGTATCGACGGCTTTGACCGAAAAGTTGTTAGACAGGGTGACGCCCTACTCCCACTCAATAGTTACACGAATAAAATATTCAACTAAATCAATCACTTATTACCACCTAAAAAGTAGCGTGTAACTTTTGTGTAACTATGAGTAAAAAGTACTCTGTATAACAATTTGGTTTTCCAATTTGATATCAACGCTTAAGTGGCGCTTAACTTACACAGGTTGCGTCGGCTAAGTGCTAACCCAACTAAAAGCGTGTGTTCTCAATTATCTGTCATCATACACGTGACACAGCACAGCTCACAGCATAAAATGTCTATAAATTTTAGCAGGATTGTTGATAGATGAAATACAGAAAAGAGATAGACGGATTAAGGGCGCTGGCTGTACTACCCGTCATCTTGTTCCACGCAGGCTTTACAACTTTTAGCGGTGGTTTCGTAGGCGTTGATATTTTCTTTGTAATTAGTGGCTATCTAATTACAACTATCATCGTAGATGAGATGGACAAAGGTTCGTTTTCACTACTTAACTTTTACGAACGAAGAGCGCGAAGAATCCTACCAGCCCTCTTCTTTGTGATGCTGTGTACGCTCCCATTCGCTTGGTTTTGGATGCTACCGCAAGACTTAAAAAGCTTTTCACAAAGCTTAGTAGCTGTTCCACTTTTTGCTTCTAATGTGCTTTTTTACCTAACAAGCGATTACTTTGATACTGCCTCTGAACTTAAGCCGTTACTTCATACGTGGAGCTTGGCTGTTGAAGAACAGTACTATGTCTTGTTCCCTGTGTTCTTAATGCTGGCTTGGAAATTGGGTAAGAAGTGGATTATTACGTTACTAGCATTGGTTGCCATTGTCAGCGTAATTGCCTCTCAATGGGGCTCAGCAGCACACCCTTCTTTTACTTTCTACCTGTTACCAACACGCGCTTTTGAAATACTTATTGGAGCCTTAATATCTTTGTATATTAATCACAAACGAAGTATAATTTCAGCCAGCCAGTCAGTCAGCCAGCTAGTCAGTCTGGCTGGTTTGACGCTGGTTCTTTACGCTATATTTGCGTTCGATAAGAACACTCCATCCCCTAGTCTTTACACACTTATTCCAACAATAGGTGCTGGTTTAATTCTCATATTTGCCAATAATGGCAACCTAGTCGGTAAATTACTGGGAAGTAAATTAGCTGTAGGAATTGGTTTAATAAGTTACAGCGCTTACTTATGGCATCAGCCATTGTTTGCTTTCGCAAGATTAAGTAGCTTCAGTGAACCAAGTATTTTTATGCTTGGACTGCTGGCTATCATCTCTCTCGCACTAGGTTATCTAAGTTGGAAATTTATTGAAACTCCATTTAGAAATAAGAACTCAATCTGCCGCGAAAAAATATTCTTTTATGGTGCTTTAGGTAGCCTACTCTTTATAACGATTGGACTTATTGGGCAGCTAACAAAAGGTTTCCCAAGCCGATTAAACAGTCAGATTATTGACGTTAGCATCAACTCAGAGTTTTCTAACATCCCAAGGATTGATAATGGCTGGTGCTTTTATAGTATCGACTCAATTAAAAACCTTAATTTTGGGGAGAGTGGCCTCAAGTGCTATTTGGGATCAAAAATTAATGAGCAGAAAAAAGGTATTTTATTTGGTGATTCTTTTGCTGGTAGCTACGAACCATTTTGGGACTATATAGGTAAAAAAAATAATATAAAAATACATTCAGTCACGACAAATTGGTGCTATCCATCGTTCAATAAATTCTTTACTGGCCCTTTAGGAAGCAGATCATATGAGCAATGCTTATTCAATAGAAATTACTTAAGAGATAACTATGAAAATTATGATTTCGTAATATTGGCTGGAATGTGGTCCGATATCTTAAGTAAGAACCAATTTGAAGATGTACTTAATTTAATTAATGAAATGTCTTCCAAATCAAAACTAATAGTCATTATGCCCTCGCCTAAACAATATGATATAAGCCCGGTTTTAGAATACGCTAAAAGCCAATGGTCTCATAATTCTAAAATTTTTGACCCACTAAATGTCAGCGCCAATAAAGATATCAAAGCTATTGAAGCGAACGAAATATTGCTTAATACCGCCAAAAAATATAAAAATGTAATTTTTTTGAGCCGTCAAGATGTATTTAATCAAAGAGAATCTTCAGCTAATGGAATACCATATTCAGCAGAAGGCGTACATTTAAGTATTTTTGGCTCAAAAGACATTGTTAAGGAATTTATTAACGACAATGCTTACAAAAATTTAATTACAAATATTAACAAATAATTTTCAACTAAAGGAGTAAGCTAGGAATTGCATTGAACAGATTAAGGCAGAACAAAAGAAGTTGGCAGATGAACTTGAAAGCGAGATGCTTATGCCTAATAAAATCAAGCACTTATTTGATTTGTGAATGTTTTGTGTAACTATAAAACCTATATAAATCAACGGCTTAGGATATAAAAACTACTCCCACTCAATGGTCCCGGGCGGCTTCGACGTCACATCATACACAACGCGGTTAATACCGCGCACTTCATTGATGATGCGGCTGGCGGCGCGGCCCAAAATATTCATATCAAAGGGATAAAAATCCGCCGTCATGCCGTCCACCGACGTCACCGCGCGCAACGCGCAGACACTGTCATAGGTACGGCCATCGCCCATCACGCCGACGGTACGCACGGGGAGCAACACGGCAAAAGCCTGCCAAATCGTGTCATAGAGACCCGCGCGGCGGATTTCCTCCAGATAGATTGCATCGGCCAAGCGCAAAATATCGCATTTTTCCTTGGTAACTTCGCCGGGAATTCGGATGGCAAGGCCGGGGCCCGGAAACGGATGGCGGCCGACAAATGCATCTGGCAGTCCAAGCTCGCGACCGAGTGCGCGCACCTCATCTTTGAACAATTCGCGCAATGGCTCGACCAGCTGCATCTTCATGCGCTCAGGCAAACCGCCCACATTATGGTGCGATTTAATCGTGACGGAGGGCCCACCTGTGAACGATACGCTCTCGATCACATCCGGATAGAGCGTTCCTTGCGCCAGAAAATCCGCGCCGCCAATTTTCTTGGCCTCTGCATCGAACACGTCGATAAACAGGTGGCCAATCGTTTTGCGCTTTTGTTCAGGGTCGGAGATACCAGCGAGCTCTTTTAGAAAAAGCTCTTCTGCGTCAACATGAACGAGAGGAATGTTATAGTGATCTTTGAAGAGCGAAACGACTTTTTCAGCCTCCGCCATGCGCAGCAAACCGTGGTCGACGAACACGCATGTAAGCTGATCGCCAATCGCTTCATGGATCAAAACCGCGGCAACGGCTGAATCAACGCCGCCCGACAAACCGCAAATCACGCGGCCTGTGCCCACTTGTGCGCGGATGCGGGCAATGGCTTCTTCCCGAAACGCCTTCATCGTCCAATCGGCGTGGCAGCCCGCAATGTTGCGCACAAAATTGCGAATGAGTGCGGCACCATCCGGCGTATGCACGACTTCAGGGTGGAACTGCGCGGCATAAAACCGGCGCTTTTCATCGGCGATTACCGCAATGGGCGCATTCTCGGAGGTGGCGACAACGGAAAACCCTTCCGGCAGAACGGTAACGCGGTCGCCATGGCTCATCCAAACGGGATAGCGCTGGCCTTTTTCCCACACACCATCAAACAGCGCACAATCTCCGGTTACCGTAATCTCGGCGCGTCCGAATTCGCGGTGATGACCGCCTTCGACATGGCCGCCCAATTGCTTGGCCATGGTCTGCTCACCATAGCAAATGCCGAGCACCGGAATGCCAGCTGTGAAGATTTCCTGCGGCGCGGATGGCGCGTTGGCATCCAACACCGAGGCTGGGCCCCCTGATAAAATGACGGCTTTAGGCTTTAACTCGGCAAAGGCTTTGCCTGCGGATTGATAAGGCACAATCTCGCAATAAATCCCCTCTTCGCGCACGCGACGGGCGATCAATTGCGTTACCTGAGAGCCAAAATCGACGATCAGAATTTTCTCATGCGCCGTCATCTCACCCGATTTTACCATCTCGCTCATTCCTGTCAGGCGACCTTCTGCAGCATCGCAATATAAAATCCGTCGGTTCCTGTCCGCTTCGGCGTCAATTGCAAGCCAAAGCCTTTGGCCGACACGAAGCTTGCCAAACCGCCAAGGCCCGCATGTTCCGCAACATCATCAGGTGGAACAACCGCAAAGCCTGAGTGACGCGCTAGAAATTCGCTCACCGCGCCATCATTCTCGCGCGGCAAAAGCGAGCAAGTGATGTAGGCGATGCGTCCGCCATGCTTCACGTAGCGGGCTGCACGGTCGAGCACTTCGGCCTGTTCATGGATGCGGTCTTCGAGCGCATTCGGGCGTACCCGCCATTTGGCATCCGGATTACGGCGCCAGGTGCCAGTGCCGGTGCAAGGGGCATCAACGAGAACGAGATCAATATGGCCCTCAAGACCTTCCAACGGCTCATCTTCCTTGCCCTTGGGCGAGCGAACCTGCACGTTACGAACGCCCGCGCGCGTCATGCGGTCAAAAATCGGCATCAGGCGACGCTTATCGCTATCGGTCGCAAAGATCTGCCCGCGATTATCCATCAAAGCCGCGAGGCCTAACGTCTTGCCGCCGCCGCCTGCGCACAGATCAATCACCTGCATCCCCGGATCGGGCGCTGCCAGCATGGTGACGAGCTGCGAGCCTTCATCTTGTATCTCGTAAAAGCCCTTTTGGAACGCAGGCTCGGACTGCACCGAAACCGCGCGGCCATCTTCTAACGGCATGATGCGCATACCGGTGGGCGAATAGCCTGCCTCTTGCACATTCATATGAGACAATTGCGCGGCCACCGTCTCATTATCGGTCTTCAGCGTATTGATGCGGATATCAACCGGCGCGCGGGTTGCCAAGGCTTGCAACTCCTCGGCCCTGCCCTCGCCAAACGCTTCAAAGAACTGCCCATCAAGCCATTCGGGATAATCGCCCGCAACCCATGCCGGCGCACCCTCAAGCGTGCCAAAGGTCAATGCTTTACGCTCGTCATCAGTGAGTGGCTGAGGCGCGAACCGTCCGCCATCACACAACGCCGAAATCGCGTTCACATCCATCCCGCGGGAGAGATGCAAGGTGCCGAGCAGCATAGCGCGCGAGCTATCGCTACCCATGATGAACCCTGCCGACGCTTTGCGGCGCAACGCATCATGCACGAGGGATGAAATACCGGCGCGGTCGCCAGAACCCGCAAAGCGGTGCGACAGACCCCAGTCTTTCAACACATCATTCGCCGGACGCCTGCGCGCGGCAATATCATCCAGAATTTCAATTGCAGCGGTCAACTTTGCTGAAGGGGTCATGTATTTTAACTTTCACCACGCCAAACGGGCGTCAAACGTTCGACGTCACTCACGTCGGATAATTCGGGCTTTCGCGCGTAATCGTCACATCATGGGCGTGGCTTTCGCGCAAACCGGCTGATGTGATGCGCACAAATTCGGCGCGCTCGCGAAACTCAGGCAAAGTCGGCGCGCCGACATAGCCCATCGCCGCGCGCAAACCGCCCGCCAATTGATGCAAGACGCTCCCAACCGGGCCTTTATAAGGCACCTGCCCTTCAATGCCTTCCGGCACGAGTTTCAACGCGTCCTTGATATCCTGCTGGAAATAGCGATCGGCCGAGCCGCGCGCCATCGCACCCACCGAGCCCATGCCGCGATAGGCCTTATAGGTGCGGCCTTGATAGAGAAACACTTCGCCGGGGCTCTCATCGGTGCCCGCGAGCAGCGAACCGATCATCGCGGTTTCGGCGCCCGCCGCCAAGGCTTTCGCCAAATCGCCCGAGAATTTGATGCCGCCATCGGCAATCACCGGCACATCGGCTTTCGCCGCCACCGAATAGGCGTCCATAATGGCGGAGAGCTGCGGTACGCCGACACCCGCCACAATCCGGGTCGTGCAGATGGAACCCGGGCCAATGCCGATCTTCACGGCATCCGCACCCGCATCGATCAGCGCTTGCGTGCCGGAGGCGGTTGCCACATTACCCGCAATAATCTGCACGGCATTGGAGAGCTTCTTGATCCGCGTCACGCTTTCGAGCACGCGTTGCGAGTGGCCATGAGCGGTATCGACGATGATCACGTCACACCCAGCATCAATCAGCGCTTCGGCGCGCGAGAAGCCATTGTCGCCAACGGTGGTTGCGGCTGCCACCAGCAAGCGCCCGCGTGCGTCTTTCGAGGCATCGGGGTGCGAAACCTGCTTTTCCATATCCTTAACGGTGATCAGACCGATGCAACGGTAATGGTCATCCACCACCAGTAGCTTTTCAATGCGGAACTGATGCAGCAATCGCCGCGCTTCATCTTGGCTCACACCTTCGCGTACGGTGATCAACCGGTCCTTGGTCATAAGTTCGGAGACTTGCTGCTCCGGATTATTGGCAAAGCGAACGTCGCGGTTGGTCAGAATACCGACCAGCTTGCCCGCTTTATCGCCTGAGCCACGCTCGACGACTGGCACGCCGGAAATCTTGTTGCGCTTCATCAACTCAAGCGCATCGGAAAGCGTCTCGTCAGGATAGATTGTGAGTGGATTGACCACCATGCCGCTTTCAAATTTCTTGACGGCTTTAACCTCGTTGGCCTGTTCTTCATTCGTCATATTGCGATGAAGTACGCCCAAACCACCCGCCTGCGCCATGGCGATGGCCAACCGGCTCTCGGTAACGGTATCCATCGCCGCCGAGATGATCGGGAGCCTCAACGACAGCGTGCGCGTTAAACGCGACGTCACGTCCACTTCGCCGGGCATGACCAAAGAATGGCCGGGCTGCAACAGCACGTCGTCAAAAGTAAGCGCTTCACGGATGGTGGATACGACGGCCATAGCCAGCTCCTTGCCCGCCTGCGGAGGCGGTATGCGGTGCAAAAGAAAGCGCACCCGATGAATGGGTTGGCATCGGGAGGTATCACGCACGCACGCAAACGGAAAGCGCTACGCTCGGATTTTTAGGGATAAATCGGTAAAATCTGGATTATTTCCGTATATCCCGTTTATTGGACGGCGCGTATGTCCCTCACCATAACGCCCTGCCGTCATTGCGAGCGAACACGAAGCAACCCAGCTAATGCTAATCGATAAGGCGAGATAGCGACACAGCATGCTAATTTCGTTCTTTTAGCTGGATTGTTTCGCTCTCGCTCGCAATGACGGTTAAAAATTGACGGCTTGGCTTTAAATATCTCCGTCCGCCTCTTCCTCGCGTTCATCCTTTGCCCGATGCTTCGCGCCGCGATATCCCGTGGCCACCACGTAAAGCTCGGCCGAATCAGGGCGGCTTGCCGCGGGCTTGTAATGCCTGACGGCGGCAAAATCGCGTTTCAGATTATTGAGCAATTCACCTTCGCTTCCGCCTTGCAACACTTTGGCGAGGAAGGCGCCTCCGGGAGCCAACACCTCGCGAGCAAACTCGCCGGCGAGTTCGGCAATAGCAACAATTTTTAAATGATCCGTCTTCTTGTGGCCGGTGGTATTGGCCGCCATGTCCGACATAACAACATCGGCTTCGCCGCCAAGCATGGTCTTAAGCCGATCCGGCGCATCATCGAGCAAAAAGTCCATCACTTCGAAATCAACGCCTGCAATCGGCTCAATTTCCAGCAGATCAATTCCGATTACCTTACCGCGGCCTTTATCCGAGCCCACCGCTTTGGCCGCCACCTGCGCCCATCCGCCGGGTGCTGCGCCAAGATCGACGATCCGGCCATGGGGCTTGAACAGTTTGAACTTTTCGTTGATTTCAATAATTTTAAATGCAGCACGCGAGCGATAGCCTTCACGCTTGGCACGCGCCACGAAGGGATCGTTTAACTGCCGCTCGAGCCAACGCGTCTGCGAAATCGTTCGCTTGCCATTGGATTTCACCCGCTGTTTGAGTGAGCGTCCGCCTTCGCGGCCCGAAATGTTTTCCCCGCTCATTTACCACCGGCTTGTTTGTGAGGCCAGACACCATCGTCGGCCATCATTTGCATCAAAATCCCCTCGCGTAAGCCCCGATCGGCAACCCTGACACGATTGGATGGAAAGACGTTACGTATCGCATCCAAGATCGCACAACCTGACAAAACGAGGTCCGCTCGCTCAGCACCGATGCAGGCACTTGCCTCGCGTTCTTGATAGCTCATGCCAACCAGACGGCCAATAATACCGTCGATTTCTTTATCCGTCATCCAGATACCGTCTACCTGCCGTCGATCATATCGGGGCAAACCAAGGTAGACGCCTGCCAGTGTCGTGACCGTACCGGACGTTCCCAGTAAATGGAATTTGGTTGGCAACGCAGGATCCCCCAACGCCGCTAAAAAAAGGTTTTAGAAGCGCTTCGACTTCACGAACCATTATCGCATAGAGCTGAGGCGTGACATGGCGGCCGCCGTGCCGTTCGGCAAGATTAACGACACCTACCGGAAGAGACGCCCACTCTCGGATCCGTGTCCGAACGGTGCACCGCGTCTCATCGGCGCGATCGAGCCATACAATTTCGGTCGATCCGCCCCCAATATCGAACAATACAACGCCATCAGCCTCGGGGTCGGCCAAAGCGGCACAGCCTGATGCGGCCAGTACCGCTTCGGTTTCACGGTCAATAATTTCGATCCGAAGTCCCGTCTCGCTGGTAACACGTTCGATAAATTCCGAGCTGTTTCCAGCCGCACGACAAGCCTCTGTTGCAATCAGGCGGGCCCGCTTCACACCCCGATGGTCCATTTTGTTACGGCAGATTTTGAGCGCCTCTATGGTGCGCACAATAGCGGCTTCCGCCAACACGTGCGTCGCGCCTAAGCCCTCGCCAAGTCTAACGATCCGCGAAAAAGCGTCGACGACCCGGAAGCCATCACGCGACGGCTTCGCCATCAACAGCCGGCAATTATTGGTACCCAAATCAAGCGCGGCATAAATCGGTTGCAAGCCGTCGTCTGCGGTACTGCCCGATAACGGACGCGCACCACCTGAAAATGCAGAAATTTCACGCTGGACAAGAGCCCGCGACATTCAATTACGACCTAAAAATCCTGTTCGCGACATTGGTAACACCAAGCCGCTCGTCGTGCAAAGGGTGATGTCACGTCAAGCGAAGAAAGGATATCGTGGTCGATTGTTGTCAGGCAGCGGCGCGGGAACTCTGCAATTGTTCCATCGTCCGAATAAGCCGGACGGGTATAATTGGCTTGGTAATCAGCGCGTCAATTCCTACCTGACGTGCCTCGTCAACGACCCAGCGTGTGGGGTGAGCCACCATGAGGATGGTTTGGGGTATGAATGACCCTGGACAATCCCGCCGGATCATATGTACCAATTCGGTGGCTGTCAGAACGCGTAACGCCTCATCCAACAAGACAAGGTTCGGCTCATCCCTCCGCACGCCTTCGAGTACGCCGCGCGCTGTTTCAGCAAAAATGTGCTGAGAATAGCCATAGCCATTTAGAATTTCACCCGTAAGCGCTCTGAAATAGCGATCCGGACTGGCAACCATGACGCGAATGCGCTTAACGACGGACGATTGAAAAGTCTGCATGCATACCAACATACCACCACGCGGGGACGACCCACCGCGGGGACACATTGGCATATTCGCCTTTATTACTATGCAACAATTCCGTTAAAATGCGGCAGGGCTTATCCCTCCCGCACCTAACCGACCCCGATTTCCTTCGGCGCAGGAATGGCCGGCTCGCTAAAAAAGCGTCTGGCGCGATCGAGATAAAGATAAATGACGGGCGTTGTGTATAGCGTCAGGATTTGGCTGACAATCAACCCACCGACCATCGCATATCCCAAGGGCTGACGAATTTCGGAGCCCGAACCAGTACCAAGCATCAAAGGCAAACCGCCGAGCAGCGCGGCAAACGTCGTCATCATAATGGGGCGAAAGCGCAGCAATGCCGCCTGCCTTATCGCTTCGTACGGCGTCATATGATGCACGCGCTCGGCAACGATCGCAAAATCGACAAGCATGATGCCATTTTTCTTCACAATACCAATCAGCAAAATGATTCCGATCAGCGCGATGAGGCTGAAATCAAAGCCGCAAGCCATCAAAATCGCCAGCGCTCCAACACCCGCCGAAGGCAGTGTCGACAAAATCGTCAGCGGATGGAGGAAGCTTTCATATAAAATGCCCAAAATGAGATAGACAACGAACAAGGCCGCCACGATCAGCATCGGCACGGTTGCCAACGACTGTTGGAAGGCTTGAGCCGTGCCTTGGAATGTTCCAATCAAGGTCGCTGGCGCCCCAATTTCAGCCATCGCTTTCGAGATGGCTTTTGTGGCATCGCCTAATGCGATCCCCGAAGCGAGGTTGAAGCTAATGGTGGTAGCCGGAAACTGGCCCTGATGGCTAATCGTTAAAGGCTTGACGGGCACCGAACTCCACGAGGCAATGGCAGATAGAGGAACCTGAATACCGTGGTTTGATTTCAGATAAATGTTATCCAAAACATCGGTGGATTTCTGCTCATCCGGATTCACTTCTAGAATGACGTGATAAGAATTTAATTGCGTGAAATATTGCGTGACTTGACGCTGACCAAACGCATCATACAGCGTATCATCGATCATCTGGGGCGTTAGCCCAAGCTTCGACGCGCGATCACGGTCGATTTTCAAGGCGACGGTCATTCCTGATGTTTGTTGATCGCTTGCCACATCTTTTAATTCAGGCAAAGTCCGCATCAGGCCCAAGATTTTTGGCGCCCATGTGTTCAGCGCGTCGATATCGGCATCTTGCAGTGTAAACTCAAATTGCGTGCGTGATGGACGCCCCCCGAGCCGCACGTCTTGCGCAGCCTGCAAATAAAGGCGGGCCCCACTGACTGGATCAAGTTGCGGTCTCAAACGCGCGATAATCTGCTGAGCCGTCGAGTTCCGCTCGTCACGCGGCTTCAGCGTGATGAAAATTCGACCCGAATTCGATTGGTTCCACGAACCGCCGATAACAGATCCGACGGTCGCAACGTCAGGATCGTTTT
This sequence comes from uncultured Hyphomicrobiales bacterium, assembly GCA_903900975.1. Lineage (GTDB taxonomy): Bacteria > Pseudomonadota > Alphaproteobacteria > Rhizobiales > Beijerinckiaceae > CAIUPE01. The sequence goes on from CAIUPE010000003.1 coordinate 17,848, forward strand.
GAACGATCGCGGCGAGCTTTTCCTGATAGCGCCGCATTTGAGCAAAGGAGACATCCTGCCCAGCTTCTGACACGCCTGTAATTAGCCCGTTATCCTGTTGCGGAAAAAAGCCTTTCGGGATGATCATAAACAGATAAACCGAAAGGCCCACGGTGACGAAGAAGACGGCCAGTGTTGCGCGTTCATGCCGCATAACTACATCAAGCGATCTCTCGTAACCCTTTAACATTGAAACAAAAAAACGTTCGCTAAGGTTGAAAACTCGCCCATGTTTCACTTCCCTATGGGGTTTGAGAAACCGCGACGTTAACATCGGCACAAGCGTCACCGATACGATAAAGGAAACAAAAATCGTCATCGCCAAGGTGACAGAAAATTCGCGGAACAAGCGACCTATAATACCGTTCATCAAAAAGAGCGGAATGAGCACGGCGATCAACGAGAGCGAGATCGAGAAAATGGTAAAGCCAATTTCGCCGGCCCCCTTCAACGAGGCTTCCATCGGCGAAGCGCCCTCCTCAATGTGCCGCGAGATATTTTCGAGCATAACAATGGCGTCATCGACCACAAAGCCGACGGAAATGGTCAACGACATCAACGAGAGGTTATCCAGGCTGTAGCCGGATGCCCACATTAACGCGCAGGCACCGAGCAAGGCCAGCGGAACGGTTAAGCTCGGAATGAGGGTGGCAACCGTATTACGTAAGAAAAAGAAAATGACGAAAACGACCAGAATAATCGACAAAAACAGCGTAAACTGTACGTCCTTAACCGCCGCGCGGATCGTTTGCGTGCGATCAGACAGCGTGTAGACATGGATCGAGGGCGGCAATGACGCTGTCAGCCGCGGCAGACTGGCTTTAATCCGATCTACCGTTTCGACCACATTGGCCCCCGGTTGCTTAAAGATCACCAAAAAGAGCCCAGGCTTTCCATTTGCCCAACCGAGCTGATAGAGATCTTCAGGACCCGCAACCGCTTTGCCAACATCTTGCACCCGAAGCGGCGCGCCGTTGGTATAGCCAATGATGATGTCGTTCCATTCGTTCGCGGCAAGAATTTGATCATTTGCGTAGAGCGTGAAGCTGCGTCGATCGGTATTCAACTGTCCCTTTGGGCTATTGGTCGTAGAATTGGCAATTTGTGCGCGGATGTCTTCCAGCGACATGCCTTTGGCGACCAATTTCTCCGGATCGATCTGAATACGGACGGCGGGCTTTTGCTGTCCGCCGATAATGACTTGACCGACGCCAGGCAATTGACTGATTTGCTGGGCCAATTTGCTATCGACTTCGTCATTAACGGCGGTCAAATCTAAGGAATCAGAGGTCGCTGCCAAAAGAAAAATCGGCGAGTCAGCAGGGTTCACCTTGCGATAGGTCGGCGGGCTGGGCAGATCCTTCGGTAATTGGCCGCTGGCTGAATTGATAGCGGCCTGAATATCATTGGCCGCCGCATCGATGTTGCGGTCGAGATCGAACTGAACGGTTACGCTTGAAGCACCGATCTGGCTCACCGAAGTGACCTGTGCAACGCCAGGAATTTGCGAAAATTGCCGTTCTAACGGCTGGGCCACCGAGGCAGCCATCGTCTCGGGGCTAGCCCCCGGAAGTTGCGCCGAAATCTGAATGGTCGGAAAATCGACCTGAGGAAGCGCGGCCACCGGCAACAGCGGATAGGTCACGATACCGGCAGCAAGCAAGCCCACCATCAGGAGGGTTGTTGCTACAGGATTTCGAATAAACGGGCCTGAAAGATTCATGATAAAAGACTCTTATGATTAAGAGTGAATGTTAAACGAACGCGAACTCGGCTCAGACGATCAAGGCGTTGCAGCCACGAGCGACCCATTTTGCAAGCGATATTGCCCTTCGGACACATAGATATCACCAGCAATCAAACCGCTTAGGACAACCGTTTGACCCTTATAACTTGGGCCAATCTCGACCTTTTGCATCTCGACCCGTGATTTATCGTTTACTTTATAAACAAAAAGCCCGGCGGGGCCGTGCTGAACTGCATTGTCCGGCACAACAACAACATTTTGTAGGCCATTCAAGCGAATCCGAACCGAAACCGTCATGCCTGGCCACAGCTTCATATCGCTGTTCGCAAATGTACTTTTGAGATGGATCGTTCCGGTTTGCGCGTCAATCTGGTTGTCGACATAGCTTAATTCACCGCTCGACAATACCGCACCGTTCGTCTGCGACACGACATCCACCCTTGGGTGCCCACCTTTCATGCCTTCCATGATGCGGTTGAACAGGCCTTCCGGCTCGGTGAAGACCACCGAAATCGGTTGTACCTGATCGATAACAACAATGCCTGTAGAACTGTTTGCATTGATGATGTTCCCTTCGTCGACGAGCTTGAAGCCGGTTTTACCCGAAAGTGGCGCTTTGATCGTGGCATAGCCCAATTCGATCTCGGTAAATTTTATCGCTGCATCGTCGGCGGCGATTTGTGAAACGAGTTGAGTGACGGTTGCCCGCTGGGTATCGAGTTGTTGGCGCGAGGCAAATTCACCCAGTTTAGAATAGCGGTCCAAATCAAGCTGGGCATTTTCAAGCCGATTTTCGTCCTGCTTTTTCTTCTGCACCGCCTGATCAAGATTGGAC
>CAIUPE010000004.1 GCA_903900975.1 uncultured Hyphomicrobiales bacterium
CTATTGCGCGCGCGTGACCGCTATCAGGAGGATTTATAAAATATCCTCATAGTTTCAGTATATTGCAGACTTTGACCAACCAACATTTGAGCATATATTTTGACCACTGAATTGCTAATAAACACCCATCAATCAAAAATTAATATTGGCATCCTGTGACGCGTAACTGAAATTCATTATTCATTTAGCCATGCTATCAGCCTCTGGTCTGATAAGGGCTGACAAATCTAAATATTGACTAGCCCGTGTAATCTCGCAATTAGAATTTTATGGATTAGTTGTTCTTGCACTATCTCCAGGTGTTGGAAAGATGGTGTAGTTCTTGTCGGGATTGGTATGGATATTGAGTTTACTTCAAAGCACCATCCTACATACCTATGAAACTAATAAGAGAAGTAATATACTAGTAATTGACCCACTTGGTCGTAGGGCAACCATAGTATGGTCGTTGAGCAGCCATATCCTTGGCTGTATGGCAACCAAGCCGTTTTTTAACAAAAATCACGCATCACCTGTCAGATTTTTAGACGCATCTTAATTTTTAATTCTTCACTTGGCGCCACTTTTGCTGCTTCTGTACCGTCCCGTGAGATTATAAAAAGTGCCGTTGCCTCAAGCGCATTTACGGCATGGCGTCTCGCGGAACGGCCTTCCACACCTGCTTTTTGGGCAAAAGCCGTGCTTATGATTGCTGGCTTACCACCGGAAACTTTGTAATGCCAAAGTACCCACAGAGCCAACGGCCAAGCCTTTGCAGACATTTCTTTTGAGGCAAGGGCTGTAACGCATGCCATCGGGATATGGAGGTAGTAGTGTGGGACATTCGGCGCAGGCGGTATTTTACGACGACGTTTAGCGGCTACACCATCAACCATAACACTTTCTTCAATGTAGCCTTCGGATGTTGGTTTCATTTGATACCCTTCAGTGCGGAGTTGCCTTCCAGAGCCTTAGAAACGACGGCCCACATCTTATCACCCTTTTTAGGCCTCCAATTGTCGCCTGGTAAAACCCATTGACGGTCTACGGGGATTCTTGCACCTAGAATGGTTAGGGCTGCCCTTTCCATTATGTTGGCAACGAGATTGCCGACCTCTTCACGGCATGAAAGATCGCAAAGAAATAAAATGGCATCATGGACAGGGCATATTACCTCCACGCCTGCCGTTGTTAGTGCCGCGCAGGTCAGACGGATAATATCGGCCCCTGTCGCCTGCATTTGCCAATTCATGAGGGTGAGTGGCTTAGTGCCGTATTCTTGCCATCGCCCATTCTCAAGCACCCGTGTAGAAGGGTCCCCTACAAGCATCCGCCAACCCATTCGCGTTTCAATTGAGCCAGTTAGATAGGCGTTCTGGGCAACTTGGGCCACCCAATCCCAAAATACCTGATGGGTGGTATGATGCTGTTGGTAAATGCGCTGAGCCAGTGATAGGTCGGCTCGATAAGTTGCTGGATTGCCACCCCCAATAGCAGAGGCAATACCTTCGGATTGACGGCCATATTGAAGCCCAAGAAGCACGGGTTTTAGGACCCTGTCCCTAAATTCACCGTGTGTGGATTTAGTTGCACCGACGGGTATTAGGCCAGACCGAATACCAAGAGGGATATATACTTCGCCTCCAAGATAATCCTCAATCATATATTGGTCGCCACTTAGATAAGCGGCTATGCCATATTCTTGAGATTTAAAATCAAAATAACCGATCGCTTTGCCGTCTGGCGGGGTGACTAGCGTGCGCCACCAAGAAGCGGAGGCGGGTAAAAATTCAACGGCGCGAGGTTGGTTTCTTCCAGTCTTAGAGCGGTATGCCCCAAAACCTACCGACGCAGTATTGTCGGTGCTGAAACCTAAACGCCGATTGCCAAATTCGCGACGCCCAAGCCTTATTTTTCCATCTGAACAAATTGGAAAGGGAGATGCTTTTGGCGTCGACGCAACAGCTTCATAGACTGCCCTAAATTCTTCCATTTGCGGGTAAATTCCCGTCATGCGTCGGAAGTCTGATGATTTTGTTGAATATTGGCCGCTAGGTGTACGCGGCCAGATATCGCTAGCTCCTAAGCTTTCAACAATAGTTGCAAAGCGGTCGTACTTAAAGGTTCCTTCATTATCAAAAATTCCATAGTGCCTTACACTACTTATAAGTTCACCTTTAACGGTATCCCAATTCGTTACAATAGCGTCGTGTAGGGGAACGTTAATTGGCAAGCCGGTACGGGTCATTTTTGCCAAAGATTTTGCATATTCACCACGTAACAGTGCCTGATTTAAATAGTGTGGGTTACTAGCGCTTAGCCTATTAAATAAAGCCCAAAATAAGGCTTCGGCGTCGTCAACATCCTGTTGGCAATACGAAAGAATTTCAATTTTTTCGGCATCGCTATAGGGCGGCCCTGCAAGAATACGTTCAATTACACTTTTTTTCTCAGTTGCTTCGCGTGCTTCAAGGCCGTTGCATTTTAATGCAGCAAGAAGCCCACCTCGCGCGCTTGACCCCATTGGGATATCTGCCTCATTCGTATCATTCATATGCTCTGCATAGGTGCAGTAAACATTTGTTGGAAATGCCCACCCCATAGCGAGGTGGGCCTCCATTTCGGCCTGCGCATTGTGTGCGATTAACATTGCGCTATGGCCAAATTCGAAGAACGGCGTGCGGTCCATTTCATCACGCCACACGCGGGTGATTTCTCCCGTAAGTAAATTTTTAGCGACGCCGCAAACGACGTCTAACCCACCGTCGGACAGCGGAATATATTCGTAGTCGACAGCAATTGGGATGAAAGGTAGGCGCACGCCGCTCTTCATTTATGCCTCCCCGCGAATCTTAACGATAAGTGGATCGTCGCGATGCTTAATTACATTTCTCTCACCAAAAGCACGGTTAAGGATCGAAGCTGCCGATACATCTTCGGGCCATTTGGGTTCGTAAATTTCGCCTTCGGCAGTGTAATCATCATATTGCTTGTCAGTTTTGCTCCACTCCAAACGTTTCCATTTAGTACGCGCTGCTTCTACGGCATCAATTTTTTGCTCAATAGCAGAGTGATGGCGCCCAGTTGTCGGGTCAGGAACAGGTGCAAGGAATAAGTATAATGCCCCGCCCTTCGTTGCCACGAGATAGCAGACAACCTCGTGAATAGCGTTCTCAAAAGCCGTACTTTCCATCCGCAGTTCCTCCGCCAATTCTGGAAGAATGAATGTAGGCTCGTCAGAGAGAATACCCTCATCTTTAGGGTCAAAGATGTCGATTGGGCCGATCAGAACCGTCGGGTGAGTACGAAACCACCCTTTGATCCTCTTGGTAGGCTTTATGCGCGAAGGTGCTTTGACAACACGTGCCGCCGTGTTCGCTGCCGCATCACTTTTGGATTTTAAAGCAAGCTCAAAGATGCTCTCTACGGCCTTAGATCCTGATGGGGCCTTAGGTGGAGTTTCGGGGACTGTAAGGTTACTGGTATTTTCAAGGTCAGGCATTTTAGCGGCCTCAGAATTTTCGATACGGGAAGGGTCTTCTGCTTTGGGAGGAGTCACAGGCTTCATTACTGTTCTCCTCCGTTTTGGCAGGATGATTGCCCACCCGGCATGGCATTACCGAATTTTGCCTTTGGTAAATTACGAAGGCGACGGCGGATGCTTTCGACAGTCACCAGAGTACGGCGGCCACGCTTGACTGCGTGGAGTTCGCCGGCGGCAAGAGCACGGTAGAAAGATGAGCGACTTTCATTGCCGCTCATACGGCGCCCTTCATCAATTGAGACAATCGTTGCCTCATTCATTTCAACCAATTTTGATTGATCTTTATGCATACTAGGCATAGCAAATAACTCCATAAACGCTTCTTGAACCCACTGTGGGTCCCCTGAAGTATTTTGGAATTTATGGAGTAAATTCCCCGGTTAAGCGGGGGGCTTTATCAGATTTTTAAGGGACGACTGTTCCGCTATGCTTTAAAGCCAATATGCAGTTAGGGACAGTTTTCTTGGCATCGTTATCGGTTGCATTTGGGCCTAGCATCCTCTTCAATTCAGTTTCTATGCCCCGATAAATTGCTAGGGATTCAGGTGGGTTTCTACTCCCCATTTCTTCGCGCCAACGCCTTATCGTTTCCCATTTTACGAATTTGGACCCGTTGTTATTAATCAATTTTTCTTTTTCGAGCGCGCGTAAGACGAATTTACAAGCTTCTTCAACTGTTATGCCATAATGAATGAGAACTTCCGCACACGCTGCAGCAGTCGCTTGTCTTGAAATCAAGCCTGATAATGAACGAGGGCGGGAGCCTGTTTTTTTGGTCGGTCTAAGAAATTCAGGCTTCGCACCTAGCGTAACATCGCGAATAACCGCCGCTAACATCGCAACCGGCCTTACAATGCCGCTTTGGGCTATTATCGGGTCTAGTTCCAAAAATCGTTTAACTGCAACAATAGCATCGAGGCATTCTTCGAGCGGATTAGCTGACGTCGACAAATCCTCGTTCAGCTCTTTCAAAAAAAGGATCAGGTCAAAATAACGATCCGCCAGTTCGGCTACTTCTACTTCAACTAAAACAAATTCTTTAGCAATTATCGCCCCATCGCCTTCCTCTGGATGGCCCATTGGGGTACTTTTTAGATTCTCAGCCTCGCTATCTGTCACCATCTTGTCCCCCGTTTAATCCGCCAACCGAACAATATTTGAGTCGGGCACAATTCCAAGTTTTGGGAGCGAAGCCCGGATCGTATCGGCTACGTAAGATGGGGCGAGGTGGGCGTAGTGCTTTTCAGTCATGCGAGTGTCCGAATGTCCCAGTTGGGCGGCAATGACCCCCATTGGCACTCCGGCCATCGCTAAAAGGCTAGCGTAGGTGTGACGGAGAACATGGAAAGTGGCGGGAGGATCAATGGCAGCGACTTTGGACGCCTCGATGAGGGGGCGTTGTTGATGCGAAGCGCCCCATTTGTCGCCGTCCTCCCGGTTAAAAATACGCGCGAGAGATGAGCGGCCTGAAGTTAATTGGCGGAAGAGGGCTTCCCCTTCATCGTTCAGGGCTATTTGTCTTGGCTTTTCGCCCTTGGTAACTCTCGCAAGAATAGTCTTGGAGTTAGCGTCAAAATCTCTGACCTGAAGGCGAGTTAATTCCCCGTAACGGCATCCGGTCAATAATGCGCCTCGAACAAGGTTCCTGAAATCCTCAGGGCAAGCATTTACAAGGCGCTCCGCTTCAGAAGGTTTAAGGTATCGGATAACTGCTGCATCCACGCCTCGAAACGGTTTCACCTTTCTCCAAGGCTCATCAGATGCAACCTTGCCCTCTTGGAAGGCATGATTTAGGGCGGCCTTTAGGATCGTAAGGACGCGGTTTGCGGTTGAACGGCGTGCCCGAACTGCGTCGGTGTCTGACAAATCCACACGGGCGGTGGCCTGTTCTGGGGCAAATTTCCTTGTTCTTATTAATTTAGGCCCCTCAGAGAGGATAAAATGCCAATCCCGAATGCGCTTTGACGTTAGTCGGCTGATTTGAATATTACCAAGATCAGGCATTATCCGAGCGTTGGCTGCATATTTATCAGCCTTTACACCTTTAGATCCACGGCGTTCCCTGGCCTTGAAATAGTCATCAAGCGCCATCGCCACCGTATAAGGGCCTTTTATAATTTCTTCTCCGCGGCCTTTCCGGACAAAAAACGTACGCGCCTTTTCCTGCGCCTGGCTAAAGGAAAGGCAAGAGGTGCCGTCTGCATCGCGGACATCGTCTGCGGCACCTATAGACTCGTAATTTTGCCGCCCACCTTCGTCCCGAAAACGTGCAATCCAAGTGCCTGCTTTGGCGCCTTTGCGATAGCCAATGGCACACCCCGTTGAAATGACATGCCAATACGGCTCACGGCGGGGCAATAGCGGATCACGCGAGGTTCGAGTGTTAAGCCGGGGGTCTTTTACGCTACGGGCCATGCTGCGACCTTATTTGAGGATGGACAACCAAACATACGGAAAACGTACGGAAAAGTCACGCAGAAACATTCAGATACGTGCTTGGAATAAATTTGTTGAAAAATATGACTTTTTATACGTTATTGGTGTCCCAGATTGTATCCAAATGTAAACGATTTCACTCTTTCACGGCGAAAACACGGGTTCGATTCCCGTAGGGCGCACCAAGGATTTATCATTTCTTTTTGAATTTTAACCGCTGATTGACCGCGATTAGTTTAATGGCGTTTGGTCGTGGATATTAGACTGTTCATATATAACTCAAAAGCGTGGGATTGGCGTCGCATTATAAAGACAGCTTCTTCGGCCAAAATTTTTAAGAACTTAACCTCGTCATGCGGTCTTAACTGGCAAAAGCCGTCGATATCCGTTGAAATCACGGTTGCGATTTTAGGATAGCCGCCGGTCGTTTGATGGTCGGCCAGTAATATAGTCGCTTTTCCGTCGCCTGATACTTGAATGGAACCGCGTAGAATTGCTTCGGAGGGAATGCTTAGGGCTTCTTTAGGGATCAGTTCAGGCCCTCGCAAGCGAACACCCATACGGTCATAGGCATCGGTGAGCTTGAAGCGGTCTTTGAGTAAAGCGTTTATGGTCGGCTCATCGAAATAGCGGTCTTGTGGACCCAAAACGACCCGGACGGTATGTCGCGCTCGCGCCCAAACGGGAAAAGGGATTTCACCCTCGCGGTTGCTGCGAATCTCGGCCGATCCAACAGCGATGGTCTGGTTGGCGCTCAGTTTTCCACCACCATGGCCGGATTGGGCGTGGGTAGCGGCACTTCCGAGCCAATCGTCGGCTTTTAATGCGCCCGCAAAAGCGAGATATGTCCAGCAGCCCCATAAAGCCGGTTTAATCGATAGAATCTGTCCTTTTTTAACGGTCAGGACATTCCAAGAGCCCACGCGATGATCACCGACATCGACCCTGAAGCCACCACCGGCCACCGCGACTGTTATTTCGCCCGAGACGCATTCGAGGGTAAGGCCGCCCATCGAGATTTCGACGCAGGGAGCGTGTTGGTCATTCCCTAAGGCGGCATTGGCAATCGCATGGGAGGAGCGATCCATCGGGCCGGATTTCGGAACGCCATAGCGCATGAGGTGAGGTCGGCCCGAATCCTGGATCGTGAGCAAGGGGCCTGCCTGCAGGATACGAAAAACAGCATCGGCCATTTCAATGCGACTTTGCTTGATCATAGTCGGCCAGCGAAATCCGGCGGAATCGGACGTGGTCGCCGACATCAAACAGAAAGGGATGTTCGGGATCATCCGTTAAAATGCGGGTTGGCGATCGGCCAAGGACCCACCAGCCGGTCGGCATCGTGAGCGTCGTGACGAGACATTGTGCACCCGCAACAATGACACTGCCTGCTTCGATGCCCCTGACGGGGCTTGGTTTGCGGGCCAGTTGAAGGACGGTGGGGGTACCTGCCATATAGGCGTAGCCCGGAGCAAATCCGTACAGGTAAATTTTATAGTCACCAGCCAGGTGGGCCTTGATCACCGCTTCTTCGGTTAATCCGGTGTGCGAGGCGACAGCCGCGAGGTCTGGGGCAAAGGGGGGCTCATAGCAGACGAGGACCTCCCTGAGCCGGTGGGGTTTAACTGACGACGAGGCTGTAAGCAGCAGATCGCGAAGATAGTTTTCGACGAGGCTGTGATCGGTCAGCAACGGATCAAAATCAACCAGCACATTCACGTAGGCTGGGATGGCTTCGTTGAAACCCGTAAAGGGTGCCGCCACCAGCGCGCGATCCAATCGAAGGACATCGGCATGGACTTGATCGTTAATCGTTTCTCCGAATTCAACCAAGAGAGCGTGGTCAGCAACAGGGCGAAATATCGGATAGGACATCTCAGGATCTAACAAAAGGCGCTAATGTGACGCCGGACGCTGCGAGGCGGGCCTTAATTGCTCGGGCCATGTTGACGGAGCTTGGATTGTCACCATGAACGCACACCGAGTGCGCCGCGAGCGGTATCGGTGGGCCATCCAACACCGGCATCAGGCCTGTTTCAAGGTAGCGTAGGAGCCGATCGGACGCTTCATCCACGTCATGAATGACCGCTCCTTTGCTCGAGCGCGGCACAAGCTGTCCGTTGGATTGGTAGGTGCGATCGGCGAAAATTTCGGAATAGACCGGCTGTTTTGCAGCGCGGGCGGCATGCTCCAGTTCGGTGCCTGAGATGGCAAGAAGGGCCAATTTCGGGGATAGGTGCTGCACAGCCGCCACAATGGCCTCGGCGACACCGCGATTGGCCGCTGCCAAATTACCAAGCGCGCCATGGGGTTTGACATAGGCGATCGGGGTCGGAACCAGCGCGGCAATTCCCATTAAGGCACCAATTTGCGCAACAACCATGCGGCCGATCTCGTCTGGCTCCATTGGAATAATACGCCGACCAAATCCTTCGCGGTCGCTATAGCCCGGGTGAGCCCCGACGGTTACGCCGTTTTTGGCGGCCAATTTTAACGTTGCAAACATGGTCTCGGGATCGCCGGCATGGCCACCGCATGCCAGATTGGCGCTGGTCACGAGGGACAACATCGCGGCGTCGTCACCCATCGACCATGGGCCAAAGCCTTCGCCAAGGTCGGCATTCAGGTCGATCATCCGCGACATGGTGTTGTTCCTTTGATGGAAGTGTCTCGTCCGATGGCAGCAGAACTGCATCGTGTGATGTGACTTCGATGGGCCTACAAGGCATTTTTTCCCAATGGAGTTCGCTTCTCGAAGTTTATTCATGCGATGAATTGGGCTGATCCGTAAAGGGTCAACGTCGGGTGAACAAAAGAAGGCCTCCTTCAGGATCTGAAGGAGGCCTTTAGAGGTCAATTCTCGTAAGCCAAAGCTTATTTCTTCACGATCAGATTCTCTGGACCGTAAGGGAAGCCAGTGATGTTGCGGTTGCCATCTTCGGTGATGACCAAAATGTCGTGTTCGCGATAGCCACCTGCGCCAGGGCGACCTTCTGGAACCATGATCATGGGTTCCATCGAAACGACCATGCCTGGCTCGAGCACGGTATCGCAATCTTCGCGCAGCTCCAGTCCGCCTTCGCGGCCGTAATAATGGCACAGCACGCCGAACGAGTGGCCATAGCCGAAGGTCCGGTATTGCAGGAGTTGGTGGCTGCGATAGATATCGTTCAGTTGTTTGGCGACGTCCGAGCACTTAGCGCCCGGCACCAGTAATTTTTTGCCTTCGTCATGGACATGGCAATTGATCTCCCACAGGCGGGTATGCTCGCGGGAAGCTTCTTCTGCGAACAAAGTGCGTTCGAGGGCGACGTAATAGCCAGCAACCATTGGGAAGCAGTTGAGGGAAAGAATGTCGCCTCGCTCGATTTTGCGGCTGGTCACCGGGTTATGCGCGCCATCGGTGTTGACGCCCGACTGGAACCACGTCCAAGTATCCATCAATTCGGCATGCGGCCAGACGCGTGCGATTTCGCGGATCATGGTTTGGGTCGAATGAAGAGCAACCTCGTGCTCGGGTACACCGACGCCAATGGCTTCGACGCAAGCAGCGCCGCCAATGTCTGCGATACGGGTCATTTTGGTGATATGTTCGATTTCTTCGGCTGATTTGATCATACGCAACCGCATGGCGGGCGCTGCGATATCGACCAGTTCCACGCCGGGGAGGGCGGCTTCAATGTCACGGCGGAAATCGAGATTGACGTGATCAAACTCTATCCCAAGCCGCTTGACATTCTTGGTCAGGTTTTGAACGGCGCTCAGATAGTTCGTCTTTTCCCAATCGGTGTAGGTGACGTTGTCGCCAAAGGTGCGGCGTGCGGGCTGGCCACCATCAATGGCTGCCGTAACCGAGGTTGCCTTGTTGTGGTCAATGACAAGGCCGTAGCGGCGGCCGAAATAGCAATACAAGAAGTCGGAAAGATAGCAGATGTTATGGTAGCTGGTGAAAAGCGCCGCATCCATGTTGAGATCGACCATTAAAGCCCGGACAGCATCCTGCCGCCGCTTCATTTCGCTGGCGGAGAAGGTTGGCTGAGGGCGCTCGCCATTGTTGCGATAGTCAACGATTTTTGGACGATCAGTCATGAAAGGCTCCGTAGAAGTGGGCTAATTTGAAGAAAGGGAGACACTGTTGGTTTTATTATGACAACGAAGATGAATGCCTTAGACTGTGAAGTGAAATTTATTAATGTTATCGGCCAATAAGGAACGCTGCTAAGGTATTTAGGGACGATTGGCGTTGAGGGCCTCCAAGCGCCAATCCGGCTCGATTAAGGATTGAGGAACTGATGCGCAATATTCCAACCGATCTGCTTCGCGCTTTTATTACCATTATTGATCTTCGCGGCTTTACGCGGGCAGGTGAGCGGTTAGGCCGAACCCAACCGGCTATCAGTCTTCAGATGAAGCGGTTGCAGGACTTGCTGGGCATGGCGTTGTTCGACAAAGACAGCGGTGGGGCGCGCCTTACCGAGGCGGGTGAATTGGTTGCCAATTATGCGCGACGTATTTTAGCGCTAAACGATGAAATGATGCTTCGGCTTTCCCGACGCGGAACGGGCGGTAAATTAAGACTAGGCATTCCCAATGATTATGCCGATCATTTTCTGCCAAAGCTGATCGGCAATTTGCAGATCGAAAATACGCCCTACACCTTCGATGTTGTCTGCGATGTTTCGCATGAACTCTTAAATGGGCTTCGCGCCGGTGCGTTTGACATTGTCGTTGCGATGACACCTGACGGCCCTGCCGAGGGAGCTTTCATGACCTGGCGCGAACCGATCAGCTGGGTTGGATCGAGTGACGGGCAGTGTGACACGATCATCGAAAACCAATTGCGACTGGTTTGCTATCCCGAGGGATGCCTTTATCGCCGGAACATGTTGACGGCCTTACAGCGGGAGGGGCGCGATTTCGAAATCGTCTATTCGAGCCCGAGTATTTCGGGCATCGAGGCGGCGGTGTCGACGGGGTTTGGCATTACGGTTCTGGCGGATCGTTTAGCGTCGGGTAAATTGCGGAAGCTCGGAGTGGAGCAAGAGCTGCCGCAATTGGCCGATGTGGTGGTAGGAATTTATTTGAACGAAAAACTCAATTCGAGTGTCGCGCAAGGGTTCGCTGCCCGAATTGCCGATTTGTTCGAAATACAGCCTCAAGAATCATTTTAGCGCATCACGCTGCAATTGGGCGTTGAATCAAAGAGGGAAAAACCATGAAGCCAGTGAGATGGGGAATATTGTCGACGGCCAATATCGGTGTCGAGAAAGTCATTCCTGGGATGCTGAAAAGCAAAAATATCGAGATTGTAGCACTTGCATCGCGCAATAAAAAACGCGCCGCGGATGCCGCCAAAAAACTCGGTATTCCTAAATCATATGGGTCTTACGAGGCATTGATCGCTGATCCGACGATTGAGGCTATTTATAATCCATTGCCGAACCATCTCCACGTGCCGCTGACGTTGGCTGCTGCAAAGGCGGGCAAGCACGTCTTGTGCGAAAAGCCGATTGCTTTAACGGCAAAGGAGGCAAAACAGCTTCTGAAAGTGCCGGCCGATGTGCTCATCCAAGAGGCGTTTATGGTACGCCATAATCCGCAATGGATTGAAATTCGCAAGCGAATTGCGAAAGGCGAAATCGGGCGCGTTTTGTCCGTTCATATGATGTTTTCATATCATCTGATCGATCCCAAAAATGTCCGAAACATGGCGGATATCGGCGGGGGTGGCCTGATGGATATCGGCTGTTATCCGATCACAATTGCGCGCTTCGTGTTTGGCGCCGAGCCGCAAAGGGTTACCGGCACCTTTGACCGCGACCCCACATTTAAAACCGATCGTTTGATGAGTGGCTTGGCCGATTTTGGCCTTGGTCGTCAATTGTCCTTTGTTGTTTCTACCCAAGGGGCGCCCTATCAACGGACGATTATTTTGGGTGAACGCGGCTTGATCGAGGTCGAAATTCCTGTCAACGCGCCGCCCGATCGGCCGAACGCGTTTACCGTTACTTTAACCGGTAAAAAGCCGAAGCGCGTCGAAATGCCGGTGGTCGACCAATACCAGCTTCAGGCCGAGGATTTCGGTAAGGCTATTCGTAAAAAGACTAAAGCGCCTTACGATGTGTCCGACGCGATCGCCAATATGAACATCATTGATGCCTTTTTCCGTGCCGAATCCTCAGGCAAATGGGAAAAGGTCAAAAGCTAGGCCTTTGAAAAGGCAATAAGGGACCTGCATGTCGGATCTTAAAGGCAGCACGGCAGACGAGATTGGGCACGCTGCAGCGTTTCGTGGCGGCGATGGTGCGCCCGATCCCGGCTTTGTAGCCGAGGTTGAAACCGCCATTGCCGCCCATGACGATGCCGGCTTGGCTGGCCTCGTCGAAGGTCTACATGAGGCCGATCAGGCGAGCTTGCTCGAGGCACTTTACCATGATTCCCGTCCCAAGCTTATCGAGCTTTTAGGCACCCGCTTTGATTTTGCAGCCCTTACCGAAGTTGAGGATTCGGTAAGGGATGATATTCTGGACGAGCTCGATACCGAGACCGTGGTCGAGGGCGTACGCGAACTTGAAAGCGATGACGCCGTTTACATTCTCGAGCACCTTGACGAAGCCGAGCAGGCAGAGATTTTGGATGCTTTGCCTGCGCTCGATCGGGCACAACTGCAAAAGAGTCTCGATTATAAAGAGGGTTCGGCCGCCCGCCTGATGCAGACGCATCTGATTGCCGTTCCGCCCTTTTGGACGGTGGGGCAAGTCGTTGACCATCTTGCGGAAACGCCCGATCTACCGGACAGCTTTTTCGAAGTGTTTGTGGTTGATCCCGGCTATCATTTGTTGGGAAATGTCTTTCTCGATAAATTGCTACGGGCGATGCGCTCGGTTCCGATCGAGCGGTTGATGAATGCCGACCGGCGCCGGATACGCGCTAGTGACGAGCAGGACGATGTGGCGCGGCTGTTCCAGCGTTACAATCTGGTCTCCGCGCCTGTGGTCGATGAAGCAGGCCGGTTGATCGGCGTTGTGACCATCGACGATATTGTTGACGTTATTCAGGACGAGGCGGACGACGATATTAAGGCGCTCGGCGGTGTTAAAGCGGGCGAAGAATTGTCGGACTCGGTATGGGCCACGACACGCAACCGGTTTGGTTGGTTGTTCGTCAACCTGTTGACGGCCTTTTTGGCGTCGTCCGTTTTGGGCCTGTTTGAAGACGAGCTTGGCAAAATGGTGGCGCTGGCCGTTTTGGCGCCGATTGTGGCCAGCCAAGGGGGTAATGCTGCAACCCAGACCATGACCGTGGCCGTCCGCGCCTTGGCCACTCGCGAATTGGGGCCTGCCAACGCCGTTCGGGTTATTTTACGTGAAACCGGGGCCGGTTTGTTGAACGGTTTGGCTTTTGGCTGGATTACCGGCCTTGTTGCAACGCTCTGGTTTCACGATTGGAACATTGGCGTTGTGATTGCGCTGGCCATGACGGTCAATTTGATTGCAGGCGCTCTGGGCGGGATCCTTATTCCGCTGGGATTAGAGCGGTTTCGGACCGATCCGGCGGTTTCCTCGGGTGTGTTTGTTACCACGATTACCGATGTCGTCGGCTTTTTCGCCTTTCTCGGTATCGCGACGGTGTGGTTTCATTTGAACTGACGCTGATCTGTTACCGGTTTATTAAAAATTGCCGTGATATCCGATCACCATGAATAATAAGATCGACGGATACATGATGATGATCGGTGACGGATTGGCGCTTGCCAAACGCGGTTTGGCGCTTGGGTTAATGGCCATTTCATTAAGCGCCTGCTCGTCCCTAACGGGCGATCGTCTGGCAAACAAGCTCGGCTCGTCGGCAGCTATGATACCTGTTGCGCAATCCTATCCGGTGCACGGCGTTGACGTGTCGCGCTATCAGGGGCAGGTCAATTGGAGCGAGGCGCGCGCGGCTGGAACCCGATTTGCCTATATTAAGGCCACCGAAGGCGGCGACCATGCCGATGAGAATTTCATGCTGCACTGGATTTCGGCGCGGGATGCCGGAATGCCTCGGGGTGCCTATCATTTTTATTATTGGTGCCGTCCGGTGAAGGACCAAATCAAATGGTTCTTTAAAAATGTGCCTGTTGAGCGGGACGCCTTGCCGCCCGTGCTGGACGTGGAATGGTATGGCGCGGCGAGTGAAAAATGCCCGAAAAAGGTGCCAAAGGCCGAAGCCATTGCCGATATGAAACTGTTTTTGCAAGCGGTTGAAAAGCACTATGGCAAGCGGCCGATGATTTATACCAGCATCGATTTTTATCGCGATATTCTGGTGGGTGAATTGCAAGAGTATCCACTTTGGGTGCGGACAGTGAACGCGCAACCCTTTGAGCGATATGGCGATCGGCGTTGGATGCTCTGGCAATATACCGATATGGGCCGTGTTCCAGGCATCAAGGGCAATGTCGACCGCAATGCATTTGCCGGTACGGAGGAAGAGTGGGCGCGGTTTACAGGGCATGCTCTCACCAAGTTGGCTGAAGCCGAGCCTAACGCTTCGTTGGTTTCAACCCCTACTCCAGTGCTGGCATCGTTCACGCCGTCGTCGTCGGCGAGTGCCTCAGGGATTCCATTGCCTCCGCTGCCGATGGGTCTTGTTGCCAAGAATTGAAACGGGCGACTTAAACACTTGGACGACCATCGGATATTAGGACGATAAAAAAGCGGGGCTTTTCGGCCCCGCTTTTCTGTTGATTAGAGTGATTGATGCGATCAGCGGAGTAGCTGAAGCGGGTTCTGATCGCTCTGCTTGAGGATCGACATGATCGACGTTGCAAATTGCTGGCGGGTTTGAAGTGCAGCAAGTTGTGCCGATGCGGCTGATGTATCCACCGATGAAATGGCGGTTGCCGTTGTCGTCATCAGGCTTGCCATCGATTTGTTGAAGTCGCTGCGTTGTTGCAGAGAGTTCTGCGCATCGCCCACTAAACCGGTTCCCGTATCGACAGAGGAAATGGCTGCGGTAATTTCGGCCAGCGCAACATCCATATCGGCATTGTTGTCGAAATTATTTCCGCCACCCGTGCCGTCAAGATTTGTGGCTTTCAAGTCGAGACCGAGACCTGCGCTGTTATAGGAGGCCGGCGTTCCGTCTGGATTGGTCAGCTGGAAGTTGAATTTATCGCTTTCGGTGTTTAGTGCCACCGATAGCTTGCTGCCCAACAACAGGTTGACACCATTAAGCCCCGAGTCCTTCACCGTCTGGTCAATATCAATCAACATTTGGCGGAAGGTATTCGCCGCAACTTTACGCTTCGCATCGGCTGGTGTTGTTGTGGTGCCGGGTGTTGAACCGGTGTGATGGACGTTCGATAAGGTATAGGTGTTTCCGTTTTGAGCCCAAGATGCCTGATCATAGGGCTTTGTCTGATCACCAGCCGTTGAGTCATAGGTCGACGCAAAAAGACTGCGAACATCGGCGACGTCATTCGGATTGCCGGTTGCCACACGAGTAACCGAGAGGGGCAATGATGCCGTCCCGACCGTGCTGAAGGAAGTGAGGGGAGTAAATTGGTCGGGTGCAGCCTGGTCTAACTTAATCGCCTGATTGTTATTTTCGTCTTTAAAGGACGTCAAAAGGTTTAGATAATCGTCAACGGTTGCAACAAGGTAGGGTGCTTTTGTTGAGCCCGACTGGGGCGTCATGGCCGTTAAAGCCGCGGTATCGGCGGTTTGTGCGTTAATGGCATTGTTATCGGCCGTTGTCGCCGAATCGACAGCCAGAAGGGCGCTTGCGTAGCCGGCAAGGAGACCAATCGCTGAACTTGTGTTGGCCGTTTGCCCGGCCATAGCCTGAAGGTTACCTAACGCCCCCGCTGCGGTGACGCCTTTGCTGCCTGGAAGTAACCCCGTTGCGATTTGATGGAGACCATCGACATATTGCTGAGCAGTAACGGCTGTCGCGGACGTTTGGAGATTGGCCGCAATATAATTAAGATAATTGGTATCAAATCCCTTCGTAACGCCAGGGCCAGCGACGAGATTTTTGTTACTATCTAATGTTCCAATTACCACTTGGGCATTGCTGGAAGTTGCGTTTGTATAACCGGCATTTAAATTATTTTGTGCACCTGTAAGTGTATTTTTAGCTTGGCTTAGTAGATCGTTGTCTTTGCCGACCGTTTGTCCATCGCTCCCAACTTGGGCGTTCAGTTTACTATAGGCGTCCTGAGTAGAGGCAGCCACCGTTGCTGAGTCTGGCGCAATTTTAAAGGTTATCGCATTTTTACCAACGCCTACAGTAATCGCGTCGCCGGCATGAACCCGATTATTATTGATCAATATATTGCCATCCAATAGAGAGTTACCATTGAATGATTTCTGAGTACTGTTTGGATCGAGCGAGAAATTCAATTTAAAAGTATTCGGATCAGCGCTTGGATTATCTACAACGCCGTCGGCGCCTTTTACCGCTGCCTGCGATGTATAAGCATCATTCAGCGATGTTTGGGTTGCAACGAGCTTTGCACGAAGATCGGCGAGCGATGTCGAAGCGCTCTTGGTTTGGCCTAGTGCCACCGAAAGGCCGTCATTGATCGTGGTCAACTGGCTGGCGCGGTTGTTGAAATCGGAAATCTGAAGCCATTGCACCGCACCATCTGCGGCGCTGTTGTACCGTTGGCCGGATTGCAACTGGCTAGAAACGGTCGACATATCGGTATTGATGTTGATCAGTGAGAGCAAGGCGTTGTTCATGCCTACGGAGAGCGACATTTTGGTGTTCCTTCTGGTAAGAAAACTTCGCCGCTGGGTAGCGGGAAGGGCCCGTTTTCTACGAAGCCAGACAGAAGGATGGCGTGAGACCCGATTATATAAAATGCAATCGGCTTTTCGATTAACATCATAGTTAATTTATGCAGTTATTTAAATTTATAGTAGAATTTTATATTATTGCAACCTGATTACAATATACATTTAATTGAAAATTTTTATTACACACGCAGGAAGAGTGTTAACAAAAGGTTAATAGCGTATCATATTAACCTTTGCTCGCCTTGGGCGTTTCCGAACTTGCATCAGCCTGTTTTGCTAAATCGGCCTGCCGCGTATAGGCGCGGATGCGAAGGATCGATTCCTCAGGAGTCTGGTCGATTTTCTGGCCCGTGGGTGCATCAATCACTTGATAGACCAGAGCGCCGGTCGAAGAATCAATCGTGGTTCTGCGTGTTGTTCGCCGGGCTTCTTCTGCGGGCTCGGGAGCGCGCGTCCTGTCGGACTGGGACGTGGACCCGGCCTGACTGGTTACCGGGGGCTGCGCTGTTAGGGGCTGCCTCTCCCTCGATGTGTCATATGCCATGGGCAGAACAAGGTTTGGACTGATGGCCATATCCTTCTCCTTCTGGGTGGATATCAGAAGGAAAGGCTAACAGTAATTCTTTGACGAACCGTCACAAAATTCGGTTCAATTGTGTTGAATGGCTGATTTTTTCGTCAGAATTTGCTTGATATCAATAGGGATGTTGCTCGCGCGGGGCGTTTGTGGGTCAACATTGTCCCGCCCTGTCCATAGGTGTTGAGCGTGCGTCGTGCGGCGACATCGTGGGCAACGCCGCGCAAAATCCCTTCAGAGACGGTTTTGAGCGTTTGCAGGGTTTTGAGATTGGCCTCTAGAGTTGCTTGCAACGCCCCTTGGCGTGCTTTGATCCGCTCCAGCCCCGATGGCTTGAAGCGGGCCATGGCGACCGAATTTTCGCGGAACAGGTTAAGGCCCCGCTCATAAGATCGGGCTTCCAAAGCCTTGCGTTCGTGAAGCGCAAAGGCATCAGCCAAACGGGCATGGGCCAGATGATCGGTTTCGTCCCGAATGATGGTTTCAATCGCGTCGAGCCGTTCCTCTAGCATCAAGCAGAGGGCTTCGGCATCATCTGGCGAGCGCAAAGCGGGAAGGGATGTGTGGGCGGTCATGCGGCAACTCCATGGTTGGCTTGCAGGCGAAGCAGTTCGGAATAAATCTGGGGGGCAACGCCGACGCCGCCGGATTGGGCGACGGTTCGACCAAGCTCGTCGGTTAACATGCCGCGCCAGGCATCGCCGCCGATGCCCTGTCCGCCCAACGGACCATCGCCCGAAAGCTGTTTGGTGATCTCGCCGAACATCGAGCCCAAAAAAGTTGCTTCGAATTCCTGGGCGGTTTTCCAAAGTTTAGGGTTCGCGATCTTGGCTAAAGGCAAGCTATGGCCGTCGGCAAACGGGGAGGCGTGTAGGGTGCTTGGCATCACATCACCACAATGTCGGCTTGCAGGGCACCCGCAGCTTTAATCGCCTGCAGGATGGAAATAATGTCGCGCGGTCCGATGCCTAAGGCGTTTAGGCCATCAACCAATTCCTTCAGTGTGACGCTGTCTTTGAGGACCGCGAGTTTGTTAGTGCCGCCCTGATCGACCTGAATTGTGGTGCGCGGAACAATCGTGGTTTGCCCGTTGCTGAAGGCATCGGGCTGGCTAACAAGGGGCTGTTCATTGACCGAGATCGTCAGATTGCCTTGCGCAATGGCCACAGTGGAAACGCGGACATCCTTGCCCATCACTATTACGCCCGAGCGCTCGTCGACGACGACGCGGGCGACCTGATCGGGGTCAACGCGCAATTGTTCAATCTCGGTAAGCAACTGCACCATATTGCCCTTAAAATTCTTCGGGATGGTGAGGTTGACGGTCGAAGGATCGGTCGGCTCAGCTGTATTGGCTGCCATATAGTCGTTGATTGCGCTGGCGATCCGCTTGCCCGTGGTCAGGTCCGGATTGCGCAAGGCAAGATGCACCGAGCGGGTATCTTTGAACTGGAAATCGATTTCCTGTTCAATCAATGCACCGTTGGCAATGCGGCCAACGGTGGGGACGCCGCGGGTAAGCGTTGCAGCGGCGCCTTCGGCTTGAAAGCCAGCGATTGCAACCGAGCCTTGCGCTACAGCATAAATTTCGCCCGATGCGCCCATCAACGGGGTGACGAGCAGCGTACCGCCTTGCAGACTTTTGGCGTCGCCCAAGGCCGAGACGGTGACGTCGATCCGCGAACCTCGGCGGCCAAAAGCCGGGAGATCCGCTGTCACCATTACCGCGGCCACATTGGCCGTCCGTAAATTGGCGCCACGGGTGTTGACGCCGAGCCGTTAGAGGTGGCTCGGGAAAACTGAACACCTATGATAAGTGGAATTTCTGCCTGAAAGCGGCATAATGCCGACGACAGGAGAGAGCGATGAGCAGACGACCGCGCCGGAACCATAGCCCGGCATTTAAGGCAAAAGTCGCATTA
>CAIUPE010000005.1 GCA_903900975.1 uncultured Hyphomicrobiales bacterium
GATTTGGCGACCTATAAAGGCTTTTTGCGCAACCGCGACAGCCTCGTAAAATGGCTCTCGCGCTATGACGACGGTGCACCAACATCCGCTGGATGGATGCCTGATTGAGGGCTTAAGCCTGCGGGTAAGAAATGATCGATAAATAGCGGGCTGGGAGCTTAACGAGTACTTCCGGTCCGTGTTGAGCGTCGGCATCAAAGAAGAGGCTATCGCCGGGCTTTAAATGAAACAGCTGGTCACCGTGCCGGTATTCCACTTCGCCTTCGAGCATATACAGCAGTTCCACGCCATCATGCTGGAAGGTCGGGAATACATCGGAAGCGGCCGTTAGCGTAATCAAATAGGGCTCGACAACAACGCCACTATTGTTCGATCCAATGTGACCGAGCAGATGATATTGGTGACCCGCGCGAGTCCCACGACGTTCCATCTCCAAATGCTCACCCGCTTTGACGTACTGAACCTCGCGGATTTCCTCGAACCCTCGAAACAACGACGTAATCGGGGTTGAAAGCGCATGGCTCAAAATCTGTAAGGTTGTCAGCGATGGTGATGTGATGCCATTTTCAATCTTGGACAACATCCCAATCGAAAGTCCCGTCGCATTGGCCAAATCAGCGACTGTCATTCCCTGTTGTCGACGGAAGGCACGCACTTGGCGTCCAATCGCCATTTCCAAATTGCGTTCGGAAAATTCACGGACCCGATGAGGGTCTTGGTTGAACGGCAGCTTAGGCTTAAACGGCTCAACGTCGAGATCTGCATCAAGATCGGGAATGGCTTTTTTGGCCATAAATTTACCTCTCCGGAAAAATTGAGATCGTAATTATTCCTAAAATGAAACAAGGCAAGATTCAAATGGAAATATGTCACAGGCGGAATCGCACCTGTTTGCGGGTTCCCTGCGGGCGGAGCTTGAGCCTAAACGGGTTTGGCTTTCGTTAGAATGCGCTCTTGGCCGCCGTTAGAAGGGCATGATCGATTGAATGCGCCGAGGAGCGCGGCCCGATGACACTGAACTTTTCGTCGCTATGAATGACGATATAACAGCCGAGATGCTCAATCATCGTTCGCGTTGAACTGCCGCTACCGTGACGCCGAAGATCAAAGGCACAAAGCCGTTCAAACATCGTCGGCAAATCGCTACCAACGACATCAAAACGAACCCATGCATCGGTCTGCTCTGTTATCGACGCCGTTGCACCGAAGGCGGGACGAAGGACGGCAACAATGTCTTCGTGGCTAGCAAAAGGTGCCTCGACCATCCATTGCTCGGGTCCCAACCAGAAGGCCCGATAGGTCGAATTCGCCTTGTAATGGCCTGGCTCCGGCAGTGGAATGCCAATTGCCGTCGCGGCCATTGTGAATGCTTTTGCCTGATCGCGGCGAATGGCCAGCGACGCAAGCGCAACATCTACGATTTCAGTGATCGTGATCGGGCCGTGCGTGGTCGTCTTCGGCTTATCATGGCCAAGCGGCGTGAGGGATTTTAAGCGATGCTCAGGCACGGAGGCGCTCTCCTTCCGGATCGATGAAATGCGGACTGACAATTTCGACCTCGACTTCGGTCTTTGCCAAGAGATTGATGGTCCGAATTCGCTCACCAAGACGGGCGGAACCATTTTTCAAATAGCCCAGCGCAATCGAATGACCGAGATTGGGAGAAAACACAACCGACGTCAGCCAGCCATCATCATGCGCCGCCACCGTACTTTTGCCATGCGCAATAAAATGGCTACCTGCCGTTAAGAGCTTTGATGGATCAACGGGCTTGACGCCAACAAGGCGCAGGCCATCGTCTTGGTTTAAGCCTTCGCGTTGGCTCAGCACCATACCGATCGAGTCTTTTTTCTTCGACACCATTTTGCCAAGGCCCATATTGAGCGCGGTTGACTGGCCGTTGAGCTCATTACCCGCAACATGGCCCTTCTCAACGCGCATCACGCCAAGTGCCTCGGTGCCGTAAACAACGGCATCAAATTCCTGGCCCGCTTCGACCAAAGCGCGGATCATGGCGTCGCCATAGCGTGTTGGAACGGCAATCTCATAAGCGAGTTCGCCCGAAAACGAGATCCGGAACAGACGAGCACGCAAGCCGCCACACACCGAGATTTCACCGCACGCCATATAGGGGAATGCCTCGTTCGAAATGTCCTGATCGACGAGCTTTTCGAGGAGCTTGCGCGCATTCGGTCCAGCGACCGAATATTGCGCCCAAGCCTCGGTCGTTGAGATCAATTGAACATCAAGGTCGGGCCAAAGCACTTGGCGGCAATATTCCAGATGGCGGAAAACCGGTACAGCATTCGCTGTCGTTGTCGTCATCACATATTCGTGTTCGCCTAATCGCGCCGTGGTGCCGTCATCCATGACGATTCCGTCTTCGCGGAGCATTAAGCCGTAGCGGACTTTCCCGAAACCGAGCGTCGAGAACGTGTTGGCATAAACGCGATCAAGGAAGAGACCCGCATCGGTACCTTGAATATCAATCTTGCCGAGCGTGGTTACATCACAAATGCCAACCGATTGCCGCGTCGCCGAGACTTCGCGGTCGACCGATTGCCGCCATGTCGTTTCGCCGGGCTTTGGTACCCATTGCGTGCGGAGCCACATGCCTACTTCAACAAAAATAGCACCTTGTTCGGTCGCCCATTTGTGGGAAGGCGTGAGACGGGTTGGCTTGAAATGTTCACCGCGTGATCGTCCACCCAAGGCACCCATCGCGACGGGCGTGTAAGGGGGACGATAGATGGTTGTTCCCGTATCTGGGATCGGCTTGCCGGTCAGTTCCGCCATAATAGCAAGGCCAAGAATATTGCTCGTCTTTCCTTGGTCGGTCGCCATACCCAGCGTGGTATAACGCTTGAGATGTTCTACCGAACGGAAGTTTTCTTGATGGGCGAGCTTTACATCTTTGACCGTGACATCGTTCTGCTGATCAATCCACGCGCGTCCTTTGCCCGAACGGACATACCATATTGGCGTAATAGACACAGGCGCGTCTTCAGCCTTCGGAATTTCGATAGGCTTCGCCGCTATGCCAAGCGCAGCCAAGGCTTTGACCGCCTCCATCGTACCTGTCTGCAACGCAGCATGAGTTGAGAAAGCTCCCGAGGCTGCACCCGCTGCCGAAAGTCCCGCAGGCCCATCAGCGCCTGGAACAAAGGCCGCAATTGCATCATCCCAAACCGGGCGTCCGCGCTGGTGCGAGGCGATGTTGAGGTTTGGGTTCCACCCCCCTGATACGCCAAGCGCGTTGACCGGAATGATATCCGTTCCACCATTTGCCATGCGAACCGTGATCGAGGTCAGACCAAGGCGACCCGAACTGTTGACGACTTCGCCGCCGCGAATGTGTCTCAGACCGTTGACCGTTGCAGCATTCGCACGCGTATCAATCAAAGCCTCAACATTGATCCCCTTGGCTTGAAGGTCGAGCGCGCTTCGCACGCCGTCATCATTGTTCGTGAACACAGCCAGGCGATCACCCACCGCAACGCCCCAACGATTAGCGTAAGCGCGCAACGCACCGGCCAGCATGATGCCCGGGCGATCATTGTTTTCAAAGGCAATCGGCCGTTCAATCGCGCCCGCCGTAAGGATCGCGCGTTTCGAATAGATACGCCACAAAATTTGACGCGGCTTACCATCCATTGGGACAGCAAGGTGATCCGACACGCGCTCAACCGCACTGTAAATGCCGTGATCGAAAGCACCGAGTATGGTGGTACGCGACATGAGCCGGACATTGGGTAGGGTCACCAGTTCAGCAGCTGTTTTGACAGCCCAATCCGCTCCGCTATCGCTGCCAATGGCTAAGGTTTCCGCATTGAGACGGCCGCCAAACGTAAAATCTTCATCCGCTAGAATGACCCGTGCGCCGGCTCGCCCTGCCGTTAATGCAGCCGCCAGACCACTCGGACCAGCACCAATCACCAACAGGTCGCAATGGAGAAATCCTTTATCGTAGGAATCTGGATCATCCTGCTTTGAAAGACTGCCAAGGCCCGCCGCGTGGCGGATCAGCGGCTCGTAGAGCTTTTCCCACAACGAAGCCGGCCACATAAACGTCTTGTAGTAAAAGCCTGCCGTTAAAAACGACGATAGCCGATCATTGATCGACATTGCATCAAATGACAGCGACGGCCAGCGGTTTTGGCTCTTGGCCTCAAGCCCTTCAAAGAGCTCAGCCACCGTCGCACGTGTGTTCGGTTCCTGTCGCGCGCCATTGCGAAGTTCGACCAGCGCGTTCGGCTCTTCAGAACCCGATGCTATCGGACCACGGGGACGATGATATTTGAAAGAACGCCCCATCAACTGCACGCCATTGGCGAGAAGCGCGGAAGCGAGTGTATCACCCGGATGGCCTGAATAGGCTTTGCCGTCGAACGTGAAGTTGAGCGTCTTGCTGCGATCGATGCGGCCGCCCGATATGCGTCTGATCTGGGTCATTTGCTGCGTCCCATCTTACGGGCCACATCACGGGCTATTTCCACCGAAACAACCTCATGCGTCACAGTGTTGCGGGTAACAACCAGCCATGAGCGGTCGCCTTGTTCATGATACCAAAGCTCGCGATGCTCACCTGCTGGATTATCGCGCAGGTAAAGATAATCGTGAAACGCATCGACTGCGCCTTCTGTCATTCCATCCGGTCGACCAATGAGGCTGGCATCGCCCAAATAGACAAATTCCTGCGCGTCGCGCGGACCAAGAAGAGGGTGGTTGATGATCATTTCTGCTGGTCCTCAATGCAGGTTGGGCTGCGCGCCTTGGCCTTTTTCGTCGATCATCAA
Source organism: uncultured Hyphomicrobiales bacterium (assembly GCA_903900975.1). Taxonomy (GTDB): domain Bacteria; phylum Pseudomonadota; class Alphaproteobacteria; order Rhizobiales; family Beijerinckiaceae; genus CAIUPE01. Next base: position 4,797 of record CAIUPE010000005.1, read on the forward strand.
TCCCTTGCGGAAGCGATCAAACCGATAGGCAGTAGCCGTTGAGTGGGATTGGTCCGTTGCCAACAAATGAGCAAAGCACCAGCCGCTGGCAGGCGTGGCTTTGAAACCGCCATAGCACCACCCCCCATTGAAATAGAGCCCGTCAATATCGGTCTTGTCGATGATCGGTGAGCCATCCATCGACATATCCATAATGCCGCCCCACATGCGCAATAGGCGGGCGCGACCGATCATCGGCATCAACGACATCCCGCCTTCGGCAACGTCCTCAACGACGGGCATATTGCCGCGCTGGGCGTAGGAATTATACCCGTCAATATCGCCGCCAAAAACGAGACCGCCTTTGTCCGACTGGCTGACATAAAAATGTCCTGCACCATAGGTCATCACGCCGTCGATCACCGGCTTGAGACCTTCCGATACGAAGGCCTGCAGAACATGGCTTTCCATTGGCAATCGCATACCCGCATGGGCCATGACTTTGCTCGACGATCCCGCCACCGCAACACCAACTTTTTTCGCGCCGATAAATCCACGCGTTGTATCGACGCCCGTAACGCGTCCATGCTCGGTGCGGATGCCCGTTACTTCGCAATTTTGAATGATATCGACGCCGCGCTGATCGGCACCGCGCGCATAGCCCCATGCGACGGCATCATGGCGAACCGTGCCGCCACGGCGTTGCATCAAGGCGCCCTTAATGGGGAAGCGGGCATTGTCAAAATTTAAGAACGGATACAGTGCACGAACTTGGTCCCGATTGAGCATTTCAGCATCGGCGCCATGAAGGATCATGGCATTCCCACGTCGCGTATAGGCGTCGCGCTGCGCATCTGTGTGGAACAGATTGATAATGCCGCGCTGGCTGACCATCGCATTGTAGTTGAAATCCTGCTCAAGCCCTTCCCAGAGCTTGAGCGAAAATTCGTAAAAAGGTTGATTGCCATCGAGCAGATAATTCGAGCGGATGATCGTCGTATTACGCCCGACATTGCCGCCGCCAATATAGCCTTTTTCGAGCACAGCGATCTTGGCTTGGCCGAATTCTTTGGCAAGATAATACGCGGTAGCGAGCCCGTGTCCGCCGCCACCAACGACAAGGATATCATAGGCCGCCTGTGGCTCTGGGTCGCGCCAGGCGGGCGTCCACCCTTTGTGGCCTGTCAGCGCCTCGCGAATAACTCTCCATCCTGAATAACGCATGGTCGGTTTCTATCCCGTTCACTGCCTCGGATTAATGCCGCCCTATCGTGCAACACGGCACCTGATACTCATCGTGCACCCTATGCTACAGGTCGCCTGTTCCATAGGATACGGCCCGAGACCACATCCAAACGCTTGATCACCGCTCACCCATCGAGATCATAACGCTTGCGGTATCGGGAAACCAAATATATTCTCTGTATTAAACAATTTTTATACTCATGCAACAATCCTTTGGAGTTGGCGCATCATGCTCGAAAGCATTTACCCTGCCGTGACTGCGGGACCACCGCTACCGAGCCGAATCGTGACTCCGGCTTCATTATCGACCCATTCGGGCATAGAACGCTATGAAGTTCAGGGTGCTGGTGCCATTTTGATCCCCGTCATGACGGGTGACAAAATCACGCTTCGCAATGTCGAAGGCGGTCAATCTACCGAGCTTGTCGCGGTTGATTCAGAAGGACGAATTGACGCAGGGATGATCGGACTGCCATCAAATAGTACGGCGGAGGGTCTAAAGGCCTTGCTATCGGACGGAGCGGCGGCAGGCAGCGGCCTAGGCGGCCTTCGTCTTGGCCTTGAACGGCGGGGGATCGATCTAGCCAAGGCACAGGCGGTTGCCATGTTTGGCGAAACGACGCCCGCAGGCACGGAGGAGACGGTCACCACTCAGCGCGACGGTATCCTCGTGATAGCAGCCCCCGGCGGCCCAATGGCACCAGAGGGGCAAGAAACCACGACGCCCATCCGGGTTACTGTCCAACGGGCGACGTTGAAAAGCATTGGTCATTTCGCACTGCCTGACCCCCTCGCCGATCCCATTCTGGATCTCAGGGTCAGCTCGGCAACGGCTGAATCCTATTTCGTCAAAGCAGGCGACTTTATTCAGATCATCGATGTTGATGGTCGACAATGCACGGATTTCCAATGCTTTGCGGCACGCAAACTCGATAAGGGCATTGAACATGCTCTCGACGTCACCACGTCGCGAACGTTGATGGGCCATGCCTATTCGATGCCGGGATTGCATTCGAAATATTATGATCAAGACATGCTGCCGCTTGTCGATGTCGTGCAGGATACAGTTGGGCGGCATGATGCTTTCGCGATGGCATGCGCCGCAAAATATTATGATGATATCGGCTATCCGGGTCACGCCAACTGTTCTGACAATTTCAATGGCGCGCTTGCCAAGCATGGCATTGCAGCTCGCCCGGGTTGGATGGCGGTGAACCTGTTTTTCAATACGGGCATTGATGCCCATGGGGTGCTTTACTCCGACGAGCCATGGTCCAGACCCGGCGACTACGTGCTGTTTCGCGCGCTGACCGATCTCGTCTGCGTGAACTCTGCCTGCCCCGATGATACGTCACCTTCCAATGGCTGGTATTTGAGTGACATTCATGTTCGCGTCTATGCGGGTGCAGAAAAATTCCAACGTGCGATTGCCTGGCGGGCAACCCCCAATTCGGAGCCTAAAATGACCAAGGAAACCGCGTTCCACGAGCGCATTTCAACGCTCACCCGCCATGTCGTCGAGTATAAGGGCTACTGGTTGCCGCATGTCTATTCCTCGAACGGTGCCATCGAAGAATATTGGGCCTGCCGCGAAAAGGCCGTTGTGCTCGATCTCTCGCCTTTGCGTAAATTTGAGGTCACCGGGCCAGATGCCGAAGCTCTGATGAATTACGTTTTAACGCGCGATGTCACCAAACTCTCCATCGGACAAGTGGTCTATTCGGCCATGTGTTATCCGCACGGGGGTATGATTGATGATGGCACGCTGTATCGCTTGGGTCGCGATAATTTCCGTTGGATCGGTGGCGACGAGTATAGCGGCATCTGGATCCGCGAGCAGGCCGAAAAGCTTGGCATGAAAGTGATGGTTCGTTCGTCTACCGATCAACTGCATAACATCGCCGTGCAAGGCCCCAATAGCCGTGACATCATGAAGCGGATCATTTGGACTGCCCCGCACCAGCCTTCCATTGAAGAGCTAGGCTGGTTCCGCTTCACTATCGGTCGTATTGGCAGCCCTGAAGGTGCTCCCGTTGTTGTCTCCCGGACAGGGTATACTGGCGAATTAGGCTTTGAAATCTTTTGCCATCCAAAAGACGGCTCCACGGTTTATGATGCGGTCTCGGCCAATGGCCAAGATTTGGGCCTCAAGCCAATGGGCCTTGCGGCGCTTGATATGGTTCGTATCGAAGCGGGTCTCATTTTTGCGGGGTATGATTTCAGCGACGAAACGGACCCCTTCGAAGCTGGTATTGGATTCACGGTTCCTTTGAAATCAAAAATGGCCGACTTCATCGGACGCGAAGCCCTTATTCGCCGCAAAGAGCATCCGTCGCGCAAACTTGTCGGGCTCGATATTGAGGCTAATGTCGATGTGGGCCATGGCGATTGTGTTCATATAGGTCGCGCGCAGATTGGCGTCGTAACCTCATCCGTCCGCTCTCCAATTTTGAATAAAAACATCGCCCTCGCACGCGTGGATATTGCCCATTCCGACATCGGTAGCGAATTAGAGATCGGAAAACTGGACGGTCAACAAAAGCGCCTGCCTGCTAAGATCGTCCAGTTGTCGCATTACGATCCAAAAAAGATCCGTCCACAGTCTTAAAAAATAAGTCTTTATGTAATGATTTCAATTTATTACATGTGTTGATCGCAGTGAGATTCAGCGGCCCGCAATTCGGCCGGTGATCCGTTGAGAGCAAGCCTTTGCGCATCCAGTGCGAGTGCGTCGTCTTTATTGTGGGTGGCGATAACAATCGGGATGTCGCAAGTGTCCCGTAAAGCCAAAATCATGGCTCTCATTCGCTCGACCAAGGCATCGTCAAGCGATGCGAACGGTTCGTCCAACAAGAGCAGGTCAGGTTGGAACGCCAATGCGCGGGCAAAGGCGACGCGTCGGGCCATGCCGAGCGATAGGTGTCTTGGAAAGAGGTTGGCTGTACCTTCCAAGCCAAGGGATTCCAAAAGCCCGTTCTCGGGTCCAGCGACTTCGACGTTTTCAAGGACAGTTTTCCACGGCAAGAGGCGCGGCTCTTGAAACATCATACCAATTTTTGCGGTGATCGGGTTTGTGCCCGTGTCATCGCGTTCGAGCCCCGCCATTAAACGCAGCAAGGTGGTTTTACCCGAACCGGATGGCCCCATCAGCGCAGTTACCGTTCCTTTTGGAAGGCTCAGACGGATCGGGCCTAAGATTTTTCGGGTGCCAAACGTTTTTGAGGCGAAGGAGAATTCCATCGTCATTCTCCCCGCCAGGCGCGCGCGCGCTTTTCCCACGGCTTTATGGCCAGCGCCTCAATGATGAAAACAACCGCCATGAAGCCCAACGTGTAAACGAGGATGCGAGCGAGATCGAATTGGCCGAAAAACAGGTTGATTTGAAAACCGACGCCGTTGCTGCGACCAATCAATTCAACAATCAGGACGATTTTCCAGATCAGTGCCAAACCGCTTCGAACGGAAGCGGCCATAAAGGGCTCAAGTTGTGGCCATAAAACCTGTCGAAATTTTTGCCAGCCGGTCAGACGATAAACCCGGGCGACATCCTCAAGGCCCGGATCAAGCGCCCGCGCCCCCTCCCGCATCGTGATCGCGGTATTGGGAATTTTGTTCAGCGCAACCGCGGTGATGGCTGCTGCCTCGTTGATGCCCATCCAAAGATAGCAAAAGACGATGGTGACAAGGGCCGGGATGTTTAACGCCAAAATGAGCCAAGGATCGAAGAAGCGATTGGCCTTTGCGTTCCGTCCGAGCGCCAATCCAAGGCCTGTGCCCACCGTCATCGCAAGCAGGAAGGCGCTCAATACCCGCAGGAAGGTAATGCCACCGTGATACAACAACGCACCCGATGAGAGTTCTGAAACAAAGGCCAAAGCCACTTCGGTCGGTGCGGGGAGATATCGGCTGTGCAGGACCAAAGCGAGGATGGCCCAAAGGGTCAAGAGAGCAAGCGTTGAGAGGACAGGGGTGATGACATCTTTCACCATGGCTTCAAAACAGACCGTCATTCGGCGCAAAGGTTCCTGACGCCAAAATGGGGTTTTCTCCGGTCAGATCTTGACCGCCATACTGTGCCAATAGCGTGAAAAGCCGCGCTGCGGCCGCCTGATCAGTGGTTTTCAAGGTTGGAATACCTGCCCGAAAGCCGATTTTCAACGCTTCGAATTCGGCATCATTCTTGACCTTCATGAGCGGACGCAGGCGTTGCCATTCGGCATCATCCTTGAGAAGCAATGCTTTGGCGTCTTGCGATGCGGCGGCACGATTAGCTTTCGCTTCCACCTTGGTGTGAAGACAGGTGGTAACTCTGACCTTGCTATAGATTGTTTGAAGTTCGGAAGGCACACGCCGCGAGTAGTAAAAGACACCGCGTTTGATGAAGGTGTAGCGTTTAAATTGGTCTACCATGTGGTCTACCCTTTCTGATGCATTTGGTAAAAACCATTGCAAATCAGTGGGTTAACCTCGGTCCTTGGTCAGAAATGGCGCGCTGGAGGGGATGAAAACGATAACGTTTATGTTATTGAAATAACAACTTAATTTTAATTTTCGCGTATGATGGAAATCATTTCTGGGGTGGAGGTAAAAGCAGTTTTAAGCATGAACAGGCTGTGAACTAACGGCCTACCTGAAAGAGGGAAATGCATTACGCCATCAACCTCTTTTCTTGGCTAAGCTTATCCTGATGTTGGGCAATATGCCCGACCCCTATGTCGCTTAAAGTGCCTCCACCAATCGTATATCACGCTTTGCTGCTCCATCCAGCGCATCAAGTGCCTCGCGGTATGCCTCGCCTTCATAGAGGGCCCTCGCAACGGATAAAGAAGGATACTCGACAATAACGGTGCGCTCGATAATACCTTCTTCATAGGCCGTGATTGCCATGCCGCGTGCAAGAAAGCGACCGCCGACCTTTTCAATCGCAGGCGCTGCAATGTTGGCATAGGCTGAAAATTTGGCCGGATCTGAAATTTCCCGATAAACCGAGACGGCGTAAACTTTTTTCATAGGTATTCCCGCTGCTGTTTGCTTAAATTTCAAAAAGTTCGCTCTTGGCAAAATCCCAACCGACCATAATGGTCTGGCCCGCGGTCAGGCCACGCAAAGTAGCAGCGGGGCCCTTTAACCAGATAGCCTGCCCCCATCCCGTTTCGAGCAAGGCCGACGAGCTGTCACCAAGGTAGGTGACGTCTTTGACGGTAATACGAATGCCGTCACTTCCCTCCTTCGCAACCGCTAGCCATTGCGGCCTCACCATCAATTCAAAGCGTCCCGAATGACGGGTTACATGATGCGTTGAAAGGCCGTCGAGTACCGTTCCATCGGGTAGCGTTGCGCATGCTCGTCCATTGCTCTGATCGGCCACGGATGCGACATCGAGAAAATTACTATCGCCGATAAATTCAGCTACAAACCGTGTTGCCGGTTTCGTATAAAGGTCTTCGCCGGTTCCTATCTGTTCGATCCGTCCATGATTGAAGACGGCTATTCGATCCGATAGCCGCAAGGCTTCCTCCTGATCGTGCGTGACGTACAGAATGGTAACTCCGGTTTCTTGATGGATGCGTCGGATTTCGATTTGAATTTCATCGCGGAGTTTTTTGTCGAGGGCCGATAAAGGCTCGTCCATCAAAAGTACGGGCGGATCATAGGCGAGGGCTCGAGCAAGTGCTACACGCTGTTGCTGCCCGCCCGATAATTGCGCCGGCATACGATCGGCAAAATTGGAAAGCCGAACAAGGGATAGCATCTCGTCCACGCGCTTTTTGACCGTTGTCCGATCTTGCCCCCTAACCCGCAGCGGAAAGGCCACGTTCTCGGCCACACTCAGATGCGGAAAAAGCGTGTAGCGTTGAAACACCATGCCAATGTTACGGCGATTGGGAGGCACCCCCAAAATCGAACGATCTTCGAGCAGAATATCGCCCGACGTGATCTCATCAAAGCCGGCAACCGCGTAAAGCGTGGTGCTCTTTCCCGAACCCGATGGGCCAAGAAACGTCAGAAATTCACCGCGTGGAATTTCAAGCGAGACGTCATCGACGGCGACGACTTCGCCATAGCTCTTTTTAAGGTTGCGGATACTCAAAAAAGAAGAGGTCATCGGTTTAAAACTTTCTGCAAACTAGCCGCTATTGTCATTAGCACCAGTGTCAGGATCACAAGAAGGCTTGAAGCAGCAGCAATCACCGGTGTCAGGTCTTGCCGTAAAGCGCCCCAAATGCGAACGGGCAAGGTCTGTAAAGTCGGGCTTGCCATGAAGATGGCAACCACAACCTCATCCCAAGACGCTAGAAAAGAAAACAGAGCCGCCGAGAGAAGACCAAGCCGGATAGATGGCAATGTAATCCGCCAAATTGCCTCCAAATGGCTCGCGCCGCACAAAATCGCTGCATCCTCTATCGCCTTGTCAAAACGCTCAAGAGAATTGGAAATCGCAATCACGGCGAACGGAAAGGCAAGAATTGTATGGGCAATGACAAAGCCCAACCATGTGCCGCTTAATCCAACGCGTAGAAACATGGCATAGAGCGCGACGGCTACGACAACGACGGGCATGACCATGGGCGTCATAAACAAAGCACGCAAAAAGCCGCGCCCTGCGAAGCGTCCGCGGATGAGCGCATAACTGGCGAAGAAGCCCAGAATGACCGACAGAACCGTCACCATCAAACCGAGCTTGAAACTAGTGAACGCCGCTTCAAACCAGCGCGGATCAGCAAACAGCTCGACATACCACCGCAACGTCCAGCCCGGAGGCGGAAAGATCATCCATTGCGATGAGCCGAATGACAGGAGAATAATAAAAATCACCGGCAACAGCAAAAACAGGCAGATAACGCCGGTGATGCCCAGCAGAACATATTTCAAACGACCGAGCTGGTTATAGTTGAGCAACATCAGCGTATGTCCGCATAGCCGCTGAAGAAGCGGACCTGAAACGCATAAAGCAGCATGGTGACGCTCAACAGCACGAAAGCGGCAGCACCACCCAGCCCCCAATTCAAAAGGGATTGCACCAGTTGGGCGATCATTTCAGCCAGCATCATGTTCGACGTGCCGCCAAGAAGCGCTGGTGTTACAAAATAGCCAAGCGACATCACGAAAACCATCAAGGCACCTGCAATCGCGCCAGTCATTGATAGGGGCAAGAGAACCCGCGTGAAGGCTTGCCATTTCCCCGCGCCACACAGCGCACTGGCCTGGAGAATGACAGGATCGATCGCACGCATGGTCGCATGCAAAGGCAAAATGATGAAAGGAAGCATGATGTAAACCATGCCTATGGTTACACCGATCAAATTGTTGATGAGCGGTAGCGGGCTCGAAATAATCCCAAGGCTCAGCAGCGCTTTATTGATGATACCGGTTCGCTGAAGCAAAACCATCCACGCATAGGTACGTGCTAGAAGATTGGTCCACATCGACAGCAAAATGATGGAAAAGACAATATTTGCCAGCCCGCGCGGCATGATCGCGAGCAGCCAAGCTACCGGATAACCGAGCAACAATGAAATCAGGGTCACGAGTCCCGCTACCATGAAGGTGTTGAACATCACGCGGGCATAGGTGTTGGTCGCAAACAGTTCCGCATAATTCTGGAAGCCCCATTCCGGCTCCATCACGCTGCGAAGCAGTAGCGCTAAGACGGGAACGATGAAGAACAGCAGCAAAAATGCCAAAGCAGGTAAAGCCAGCCGAAAATTTCGATCCAATGAAAGCGCCATTCCATATTCCTTCAGAGATAGTGGCGGGTGGAAAAACCACCCGCCACTGACCTGATTACAAGCCTAGATTATTTGGCCTGCCAATCGTACCAACGCTTCGCGATTTCGTCGCGATGCTCGGCCCAATATTGCATATTCAGATTGATCTGACCGTCGGTATGCGCATCTGGCAAAGACTTAACTACCGCCGCATCCATTTTGTTCTTCGAGTCGACATTGATCGGAGCATAACCAGACGCCTTCGCAAAAGCGGCTTGCGCATCGGCGCTCGTCGCGGTGGCGAGGAATTTCATGGCTGCATCCTTGTTCTTCGAGCCCTTCGGCACGACAAGGACATCGGCTGCCGTCAAGTTCTGTGCCCAAGAGGCATCAACATTGCCGCCGCCCTGCTGGATCGCGAAAATACGACCATTCCAGAACTGACCGATTGGCGCTTCGCCGGAAGCCAAAAGCTGCTGACTTTCCGCACCGCCGCCCCACCAGACAATGTCCTTCTTGATGGTATCGAGCTTTTTGAACGCACGATCCAAATCAAGCGGATAGAGCTTGTCGGCTGCCACACCGTCAGCGAGCAAGGCGATTTCGAGAACACCCGGAGCCGACCATTTATAGAAGGTGCGCTTGCCCGGAAATGCCTTCGTATCGAATACATCAGCCCAGCTTTTCGGCGCCGTCTTTAAGACGTCTTTGTTGAAGCCAATTACGAACGAATAGTAGAAACTGCCGACGAGATTGTCAGTGACAAAGCGTGGATCGAGTTTTGATTTATCCACGGTTTTGAAATCGATTGGCTCAAGCAAACCCGCCTTTGCCGCTGCAATAGCAAAATCCATTTCGACATCGACGACGTCCCATGAAACATTGCCGCTATCGATCTGCGCCTTCAGCTTGCCGTAATCGGTTGGACCATCTTGCAGCACCTTGATACCGCTGGCCTTGGTGAAAGCTTCAGCCCAAGCGGCTTTCTGCGCATCCTGAGTGGTGCCGCCCCAGCTTGTAAAAACGAGATCGGCTGCCGTTGCTGCCAGTGTTGATCCTGCAATGAGTACGCTCGCAAGCACGAATTTCTTAATCATATTACCCTCCTTGTTTCTAACCCCGGACCGTCGGAAGCTGCCCTCCTGATCCTTCAACCACGCACGCCTTTTTTGTTGCGCGAATGAACCCTTTCAACGCATCACGAATGGATCCGGAATCGGATCGTCAGACGTGCGAAGCCAGACCGACTTCGTGCGTGTGTAATCAAGTATTGATTCTTGCCCGCCCTCACGGCCAAGGCCCGAAAGACCGAACCCACCAAAAGGCACAATCGGGGAGACGGCTCTGTAGGTGTTGACCCAAACAACGCCCGCGCGGATATCCCGGATCATTCGGTGCGCGCGGGTAAGATCGTGGGTGAACACGCCGGAAGCGAGCCCATAGGCCGTATCATTGGCCAAAGCGATGGCTTCTTCTTCCGTATCGAACGTCAGAACCGACAAGACCGGCCCGAACAGCTCCTGATCGACAGAATCGGCCCTCACTTCCGAGCAATCAAGAATGGTGGGGCAATAGTAAAATCCGGCATCAAGCCCATCGGGTCGCTTGCCACCGACTACCAGACGCGCGCCTTGCGTGATGCTGGACGCGACAATGGCTTCAATTCGATCACGCTGGCGAAGGGTCGCCAAAGGCCCGATCTCCGTCGCTTTATCGTGCGGATCGCCGATCTTGACGTCACGTGCCTTGGCGGCAAGTTTTTCAAGCATCGCGTCTTTGATTGTGCGGTGGACGATCAGCCGGGAGCCTGCGACACAGCTTTGTCCGGTCGCTGCAAAAATACCCGCGACAACGGCATTCGATACGCTTTCGATATCGACATCATCGAAGACGACCACAGGCGATTTACCACCCAGTTCCAGCGTGGTGAAGGCCAGATTTTGCGCAGAGTTGCGCACGACATGACGTGCAGTTTCCGGCCCGCCGGTAAAGGCAATGCGCGCCACCAAAGGATGCGATGTCAGCGCAACGCCTACTTCCGGTCCCATGCCGGTCAGGATATTGACAACCCCTGCCGGAAAGCCTGCTTCATGGACCAGCCGTGCAAATTCGAGCAGCGGCGCGGGGCCATCTTCTGAGGCTTTCAAGACCACCGGACACCCAGCCGCCAAAGCTGGCGCGAGCTTGACTGCGGAGAGAAACAATTGCGAATTCCACGGCACAACGGCTGCCACAACGCCAATCGGCTCGCGCCTCAACCAGACTTCCATATCCGGCTTATCGATCGGCAAATGCGCGCCTTGAACCTTGTCGGCAAGGCCTGCGAAATAGCGATAATATTCCGCAACATAGGCAATCTGGGCAGACGTCTCGCGGATGATCTTGCCAGTGTCGCGCGTTTCCAGCTTAGCCAAAATTTGCGCATTCGCCGCCACGAGATCGGCAAGCCGGAATAGAAGCTTGCCGCGCTGGGAGGCCGTTAGCCCCGACCAGACCCGATTGGACAGCATCCGATGGGCGGCCTTTACCGCCCGATCAACATCGGCCGCCGACGCATCGGGCATCGTTGCCCATGTCGTACCGGATGACGGATCAAGGCTTGCAAAACCCTTCCCCCCATCCTCGAACTGACCGTCGATGTAATGCTGAAACCGCTTCATGGTAGTTACTTGAAAGCTGGAAGAACGTGGTTGATGAAATTATTGAGCGAATGTTTCTTGCGCTCCGTGGTCATGCCTGAATCGATCCACAGGCTGAACTCGTCATAGCCAAGCGCTTCGAATTTCTTGAGTCGCGCGATTACCTCGTCCGGCGTACCGGTCAAGGTATTGCTCAGCATTTTATCGGCATCATAATGCGGCATAGCCGCCATATCTGCCTCGGTGAGTTCCTGAATGAGTGCTTGATGAATAGGCCGCTCATTTTTAAACCACTCACCGAAATAGCAATAGAACCGGCGAAGATCTTCAGCCGCCTTACGGCAATCGGCCGCGTCGTCGCCAACAAAACCATGCATCAACAACATGACCTTCGGCGAAGGGATCTGAGGATTCTTTGCAACCGCGTCTTTGAAGCGTCCAATTAACACTTCCACTTCGCCGTCGCCCATATGAAGCGGCGTCACCTGCACATTGCAGCCATTGCTGACGGCAAATTCATGGCTATTGAGATCGCGCGCAGCAACCCAGATCGGTGGATGAGGTTGCTGAAGAGGTTTGGGTGCTGAGGTCGTCGACGGAAATTTCCAGTGCTTGCCATCATGGGCGTAATAGCCGGCCCAGACGCCCTTCAACGCGGGAATCATCTCGCGCAGATGCGATCCGGCCGTCATCGCGTCCATACCATTGCCGAGCCGGTCATATTCAAAGCTGTACGCGCCACGCGCGATACCCACATCAAGACGCCCACCCGAAATAATATCCGTCATCGCGGCTTCACCAGCGAGCTTGATCGGATGCCAGAAGGGCGCGATGACCGTGCCGGTTCCAAGCCGAACATTTTTTGTACGACGGGCCAAATCAGCGAGGTTGATAAAGGGATTGGGCGCGATGGTGAAATCCATTCCATGGTGTTCACCCGTCCAGATCGCGTCGAAGCCGCCCTGATCCGCCGTAACACAAAGGTCAATGAACTCGTCATAGAGTTCATTGTGGCTTTGCTGCGCATTCAAGCGCTCCATATGGACGAAAAGAGAAAATTTCATAGCTTACCCCTTATGTCTTTTACTCAATCGACGGCACGAACCTCGCCGCGTTCGTGATCACCGGAATAAATTCGGAACCGCCCGCCAACCCGCTCATCCGAATAGCGCTGCAGCATCGTGCGTATCGCTGCATCACGAATATTCAGCGTCTCAATCTCAGAGAACGGAACAAGGCGCACCCCTTCCGGGAAACGGCCACTGGCCGTTCCGCGATACCAAATCGACTGCATCCGCGTCGTCGGATTCTCATAGACTGCGAAGAGAAAGCCGAGATCAATATCAAGACCTGATCGCTGCAACGTATCGACCAGCATCGAGACAGTGCCTTTGGATTGCTGCGGCAAGCCATCGCACCAGTCTGGAGCCGCCGTCACCACGAGCTTGCCATCATATTCGAGTATCGCACCGATCACGCTGCCGCCAAGAGCCGCTGCCGACACGGCAGCCTGCTCTAGACCTAACGTGACATACCCGCCCCGAGCATAACCTAGCGGTGCCGCATCATGCTGGTCAAACCCCTCAATTGCACCCATCAGAATGACGTGATCGCCTGCATCAATGAGACGATCGCGACGACAATCGAACGAGGCAACGGAACCATCAATGAGCGGATGGTTCAACGCACTGTCATGCCAGACCACCTGTTCGAACTTGTCAGGGCGTTTTGATGCGAAGATACCGGAAACATCTTTTTGGGCTTCCGAGAGTATATTGACCGCAAAGCCGTCCGCCTTCGAAAAGCTCTCAAGACTTGCCGCACTCTTGGCGATGCAAACCAACAACAAAGGGGGATCAAGTGATACGGAGGTAAAGCTATTAGCCGTAAATCCGCGTGGCGTGCCATCCTGATCCCGGGTTGTGACGACGGTAACGCCGGTCATGAAGCTGCCAAACGCTTTGCGTAATTCGCGCGGATCGATGGCGGTGGCATGGCGTGCCAGCAATTCACGAATAAGGCCATTGGTGGCGTCTGGAGCCGTCAGATTCATCATATGACGCTCGCCATCCAATACTGCACAGCGCGCGCCTTGAACGGCGTCGGCCATCGCCTTTGCCATGTTTGGCGTTGAATTGGGGTCTAGGGAACCGGTTGCAAACAAGGCTGGCACCTTGATACCGCCGAGCCGGCCTGAGAATACGCGGTCACTGGTTGCAAATACCCGATAGGCTGCGCTGTAGCCGCGCGGATCGGCCTCGTTGAGCCAATTGCGCACTGTATGGGCAAGCGGCGTTGCATGGTCATCGGAGAACCAACGACGGATCGGCTCATCCACATTACCGGGTGTTTGAGTGGCCTCAATTTGAGCAGCCCGCGCCTCAACCGCCGAGCGGCGCAATTCATCGCGTTCATAGACGGAATTCAAAACACCAAGGCGCAAGGTGCGAGATGGATGGGCGACCGCAAGGCCAATGGCTACCAAGCCACCCATAGAATGGCCGATAACCGTCGCGGACGATATCGCCAGGTCATCCATCAATTGACGAGCCTGCTCGACATAAGCATCCAGTGTGGCATCTGGCGGCGGCAAATCGCTTTGTCCATGGCCCAACATATCGAGTGCGATCACCCGATGGGTGGCTTGGAAGGCCTCAATCTGCGGCTGCCATGTGTCCGCATGGAGGCCAACACCGTGGATCAGGATCACAGCCTCGCCTTTACCCGACTCCCGATAGGCCGTCTTCCCCGCCCTTGCGCGGAAGGATATATCGACTTGGGTTTTGGCCGCGCGCAGATCAGGCGTCATTGCCGCCAAGGTCCTTGATGTCTTGATAGCGGTCACCGATACGATGATGTGGCCGGCCACCGATGGAGCCACCCAACGCCACGACAATTTCGTCATGCGCCGGCGCATCCGGAATTGAGAAATGTACTGTGAGATAATGCGACCGCATCCCCTCATCAGCCTTATGCATCAACGGAATCATGATGGGGGCGTTGGCCGGACCGCGAATATTGGTAAAGGCGAGATAGCTTTTGGCACCAACCGCCTTGCGATAATGATTCCCGAATCGAAGCGTGTGGATGAGCGCCGAGGCATGTTCAACCTCGCCACTTGTCCCGACGATCGCGGCTTTTCCGTACCCTTCGATAGCCTCACCCGAGCCGGCCAGCTTTAGCATTTCAGCGGTCAGAAGTGCACCAAGCTCAGGTGCAATGGCGTGAATTTCAGGTTTTAGATTTTCGACAAACCCTTTTCCGTGCCAAGGGTTTGTTAGAACCGCCGCCGCCGCAAACAGTTTAATGGGCACAGGTGCCATACGCCCCCCCTCAATCAACGTCGTCTCGGTAAAGGTGACTATCTTACGAAGCTGCATGGTGATTGTCTCCAACGCTCTTTGATCAAATCGTATTATGGTATACCATCATACGTCAAGGGGTATTGATCCTCGTGGTCAGCATCGGGTAGGCAGAAGGAAGAGCTTGGGGGACGCGATGACCATTCCGAATGTTTTGCGAATTTCTGAGGCACCGCGCACGTTGCGGGAAATTGCCCTCGACAAAGTGCGCTCGGCCATTCTGGATCAGCATTTCCCGCCAGGCACGCGATTAACAGAGCGGGACCTAGGTGAACAATTGGGGGTCAGTCGTACCGTTGTGCGCGAAGTCATTCGGCACCTTGAATCAGAAGGATTGGTTCAAAGTATCCCCAATCAAGGCCCTATCGTTGCCCGCCTTGACCCCGAAACGGCTGCCGAAATTTATGAATTGCGGGGCCTGCTTGAATCCTCCGCCGCCGGCGCCGCCGCAAAGGCAGCAGATAGGGCGGCGATCATGACGATGAGGGAAGCACTTTCAAATATTCGGAAGGCTTACACTGACCGGAACTTTCGCAGCGTTGTCGCCGAAACGACCCGCTTTTACGAAGCGATGTTTCTATCGGGCAATAAGCGTGTTGCATGGGATATGGTTCAACGGCTGAATGGTCGCATCAGTATTTTACGCTCAATGACAATCGCGTCACCCGGCCGCGAACAGCAAGGGCCCGAGCAACTTCAAAAAATTCTCGATGCCATCGAAGCGGGACAAGCCGATGCGGCGATCAACGCAAGTAAATTGCATGTGTTGGCGGCATCGGCCATCGCCATTCGTTTGCTCGATCTAAAGGCACAAAAATAAACCGATGGTGGGAGATCGTGTATCGATCTGGTCTTCCCTCTGAAGATTGATCCTCCCTGACCGGAAGAATTTAGCGCAAAAGGTTCTGATCAAAAAGGGTCCAGTTTCTTGGAGGCAGATCAAACTCTAAAGCGAACGCACAATGCGGTCCTAAACAAATAAATCTACTTGATGAAGGAAAGGGCGGGTCGATATGGACTGCCCCCATCGAGTGGTCCAATTTGAATGTTAGTGCATGGTCGGCCTTTGGTCTATTGGAATGATCGCTTCGGGTGCCGGTGGCCGATACCCCAATGAACTGTGTGGCCGTTTGGTATTGTAGTGATGCCGCCA
>CAIUPE010000006.1 GCA_903900975.1 uncultured Hyphomicrobiales bacterium
CCAACGTCATCAGCACACCGTCAAAAGTGTGCAACGGGTGTGCAACGCAATCTGCGTCAATAAATGAAAAGTGTGCAACGTATAAGTGACTGTAAAATATAGATAAAAATGGTAGCGGAGGAGGGACTCGAACCCCCGACACAAGGATTATGATTCCTCTGCTCTAGCCGGCTGAGCTACTCCGCCCCAAGGACGAACACGATGTTCGCCTAGAACGGAGCGGATATAGGACGGCGGTGGAGAGGAAGTCAAGGAAGGCTCTGTCATGAATGACACAAGAATGCGAAATTATTGCAAAAAGCGCCTTAAGCCGACAAACCCAAAGGATAATTTATGATATTTCTTGCTTCAACCCTTGGATGTTGAGGCGTCACAATCGATCCGCCGCCCAAAACGCGGGAGCGCGGATCAACAGATTCGTAAAACACACAGGCCTGCCCGGGGGAGACGCCAAATTCGGCGTCGGGCAATTCGACCATCACATTGCCGTCATTGACGTGCAAAATCGCAGCCTGCGGAGGACGCGTTGAACGGACACGCACCGCAATGGGTAGTCCATTCGCATCGGCAATCGGCATATCACCGAGCCAGTTAATATCCCGAAGATAAACAAGCCGCGTTTCAAGCGCTTCCCGTGGCCCGACGATGACACGCGCCGACGCCGCATCAAGTTTGATGACATAGAGGGGTTCGCCCGATGCCACGCCCAAGCCACGGCGCTGGCCGATCGTATAATGAATGATGCCGCTGTGCTGACCCAAGATGCGGCCATCCAAATGCACAATATCGCCAGGATTAACGGCTTCCGGACGCAGCCGCTCGATCACGTCGGTATATTTGCCCGACGGCACGAAACAGATGTCTTGACTATCCGACTTATCGGCCACCGACAGGCCTAATTCATGGGCAATCGCGCGCGTTTCAGATTTTGGCATTTCGCCCAAAGGAAAGCGTAACAGATCAAGCTGGTCCGCCGTCGTACCATAAAGAAAATAGCTTTGATCCTTGTCGGGATCCGCTGCCCGGAACAATCCCCTTTTGCCGTTTGGCAATGCGCGCGAGGCGACGTAATGGCCGGTAGCAAGCGCCCTCGCGCCCAAATCCCGTGCGGTATTCAACAAATCGCGAAACTTGATCTTTTTGTTGCATTCAATGCACGGCACGGGTGTTTCACCCGCCAAATAGCTATCCGCAAACCGTTCGATAACGTCTTCACGAAAACGCGATTCGTAATCCAGAACATAATGCGGGATGCCGAGCTTTTCGGCGACACGGCGGGCATCATGAATGTCTTGCCCCGCGCAACAAGCGCCGGCCCGATGCACCGCCTCGCCATGATCGTAAAGTTGCAAGGTCAGGCCAACGACATCATATCCCGCGCGTTTCAACAACGCAGCGACAACTGAAGAGTCGACGCCACCCGACATCGCCACCACCACCCGCGTCTCCGCAGGGTGTCCTGTCAGATCAAGTCCGTACATGCCGCAGCCAATCCCGATCAAGAATGAAGCTTAGTGTACTCCGTCACGCCGTCAGGTTCCAGTCTAGAACGCAGCCGACCGGCAATTCTTGCCGGTCGGGGCTAAATTTGCCGCCCCGAGCAAAGCCGTCCATTTCGGATAACCCAATGAAAATGATAGCTTTATTGATATTTTTCGATGGAATGATGCTTGCTTTGCACCGGTGTGATTGCCCATTTCCATACCCTGTCGAGCATCCCCATTGCCATGTTGAACCCTGTACCGCTGCCATCGATTGAAACGACTGCCGTAAAAATTGCCGGAAAAGCAATGGGCAAGGGCGTTGCAGTGGCACCATCCTTTGCGGGTGATTTAGCCGCAACATTGGCGGCCATGGTCGAAGGCGTCCCATTTCCGGCCAGTCCCGCCCCCCAACCGGCCGCCCAAACGGTGCCTGCATCGGCGTCGAGTCTCGCGGCCCATTCGATGCCCGAACCGAATATTATATTACCCGCGCCACCTCAACCAGCTAGTCCCAACCTCGTTCAACAAAAGGCCGGCAAAGCGGAACCTTCACCAACGCCATCGCCTGTCCCGTTATCCAATGGCTCGACGGATCCAAACAATGGACCGCCTAACGCCTTCCCGACAGGGAACGAATTGATCGGCCTAGCTGAGGCACCTCTCTCATCGAACTCCAATCCAGCCATCGGGCAAGAGGCCTCGATCGAGAACACGAACTCGCCAAAAAAAGCGGATAAAAAGGCCAACGACCCGGCACACGGGTCAAAAAAAGCTGATCTTCCCTTACCCCCCGATACCGGCATGCCGCTCTCCAATACCCCGCCCGCAGCGGTGCCTTTGCCCGTCGTCGTCACGATCGCGCCCACCTCGTCGACGCCCCAACTGGCGCAAAATGTTACACCTGAGACCGAAACGGGACGTGAGGTGGCGCCTACCCTCACTTCGCTTGCCGCTCCGACGCCGACGCCGACGCCTCGGCCGCAAGCAAACTCTCCAGCAGAACCTGTGAACCTCGGTGATAATGGGGCAGGGCTTATGCCACGAGACATGACTTCAGGACCCTCATATACAGAGCAAGCAACAGGTGCCGTTCATTGGACTATCGATGACGGTGCAAATACCGGTCAGCCCATTCCGATCGTCGCTTCGGACCCGCCGGCCTTGAGAAAGGGAGCGTTAAGCTCCAACGCCATAAAACTTGCCGAGAAATCCCGATCAGCAACCGAAAAGTCAACGCAAGGCAAGTCTCTCGCCGTTCCGTTCCAGCGGAGCGACGGGCCTGATTTTGTCAATCCGTCGCAGTTTGTCGCATCAACCGGGCCAACGCCGACCGCACCATTAGGGCCATCATCGCTCGCTCCCCCCCTTCCGCCTTCGCCAAACAACGATCAGCACACCCTGAACCTATCGGCGGGACCGGTTCCCTACGGCATGCTGCCAATGGAAATTGGGCTAGGTGCCTTACAAGGCCAGCGGGCACTGGAAGTAAGATTGAGTCCGGAAGACCTCGGCACGGTCGAAATCAGGCTCGAAGTATCGGACGACAGCAAGGTTAAAGCCAAAATCACCGCCGATCGCCCCGAAACCCTCGCCATGATGATCGGCGATGCATCCCTCATACGAAATGCGCTGGACCAATCGGGACTAACGACCAATGCCGATAGTCTGCAATTCTCTTTGAAACAGGACAATACCGCCGCCGGCAATGGTAATGGCAATGGCAATGGCAACGGTGCGCAGCAGCAGCAAAATGGCCATTCGCAATCTCAAAGTCGCAACGGTTCGCCTCCACCACCGTTCCAGGAATCCATACCGCTCACAACCCTCCGCCGCGCGGCGGGGCTTCTCGACGTTAACATTTAAGGAGTTTTCCGATGGTCGCTAACGCAACAGCAACATCCACCTCGTCATCGTCCGCAAGCAATCTCGCCGGCTCGCAAATGATCGCGCAAAATTTCGACCAGTTTTTGACGCTATTGACCACGCAGTTAAAAAACCAAGATCCCACTTCACCAATGGATTCAAACCAGTTTACGTCCCAGCTGGTACAATTTGCCTCGGTCGAGCAGCAAATTAAACAAAATGATGCGTTGAGTACTCTGGTCACGAATACCAACAGCTCGAATGCGATTGGGGCGTTGAATTTTGTCGGTCATTACGTCACCGCATCGGGCGCGACAAATGCGCTCACCTCAGGCTCAGCCAGCTGGGTTCTCAACGCGGCCAAAGCCGGTACAGCCAATATCACAATCACAGATAGCAACGGCAACCAAGTCTACGCCACCACGGCAACGTTAACGGGAGGCCTCCAAAATTTTCAATGGAATGGAACGAGTGCAACGGGCGCTACCCTTCCTGATGGTGAATACACCCTGAAGGTTCAGGCGCAGGCGGTGGATCAATCGCCGATTACGGTTTCCACCTCCATTTATGGCCAAGTCGATGGCGTCGACCTCACAGGAACGGCGCCCGAGCTTAAACTTGGCTCTCTGTCCATACCGCTCACCGCTATCCAATCCATCGCCAATTGATCCGATGAAAAGGACGCTAAACCTTAACAGTCATTAGCAAATAAGGCGATTTCCTTTAGGATTTTTTTAAAAGGCTTGGAGATATGGTGAATTTGAAAACAGGTGAGATCAGAGAGTATGAGCGTAGCATGACGGAAATTTATCGCCCTCGGGTCAAATATGTTATTGGCCCCGATGGAAGTCCCCTTACCGTTGCCGACCTTCCGCCCACTTCGACGCGACGTTGGGTGATTCGGCGCAAGGCCGAAGTTGTTGCTGCCGTTCGCGGCGGGCTATTAAGTCTCGACGAAGCATGCAACCGGTACACGCTTACCGTTGAAGAATTTTTGAACTGGCAGGCTTCCATTGATGAGCATGGCATCGCCGGTCTTCGAACAACCCGCATCCAGCAATATCGCAATTAAATTCCATACAGGTTTGAACGAGCCGATCAGCAGCTCGCGTCAACACATTACTTTCCCTAAGGGAAATATTTTCCCCATTCGGGCGATTTGTTTACCTTTCGCTAACCACAATAACGCAATCGTTTGACCAGAGCTTAAAGTGACGTAACGTCATTTTGGTGAGGAAAGAGCGTTCGTGGAAAATATTCTGGATCAACTCAGGCGCTTCGGAATTGTCCGCTTAGGGGCAATGGCCCTCGTTACCCTCAGCCTGCTTGCTTATTTCGGTTACGTCATATTCAAGGCCTCGCAGCCTTCGCTGTCTGTCTTATATTCAGACCTTGCACCGGAAGATTCATCCGCGATCACCCGCGAGCTTGATGCCAGAACCATCACCTACGAACTACGTGATGAAGGTCGGGTGATTCTGGCCAGCAAGACGGATATCGCCAAGTTGCGATTCGACCTTGCCGCCAAAGGAATTCCATCAGGTGGAACCGTAGGTTACGAGATTTTTGATAAGACTGATTCGTTCTCGACTACCGGCTTTGTCCAGTCGATCAACCAGGTTCGGGCTTTAGAAGGGGAAATTGCTCGATCGATTCGTACCATCGGGGCGGTTCAGTCGGCAAGGGTTCACCTCGTCATACCCGAACATAGGCTGTTCGAGCGCGACCATCAGCCGCCGCGCGCGTCGATTGCCTTAAAAATCCGGGGAGATCTCAGCGCACAGCAGGTCAATGCCATCCGTCACCTTGTTGCTTCTGCCGTCGACGGCTTGAAGCCAGAAAATGTCTCGATCATCGACGAACAAGGGCGCCTGTTGGCCGATGGAACATCGGGTGACGCAGGCTCAACGGTCGCGCTCAATGAAAAGCAACTCGGGTTTGAAAAACGACTGAAGGCCCAAATCGAGGAAATTGTTGCGAGTGTTGTCGGTCAAGGCCGCGCCCGCGTGCAAATCTCGGCCGAACTTGATCCTAACCGCGTTCAAACCGTTGCTGAAACTTACGACCCGGATAGCCGTGTCGTGCGCTCAACCCAGAACCGCAACGAAAGCGCGATGACGACCGAAGTCAAAGACGGTGCCGTTAGCGTTGCCAATGAACTACCCGGTTCAAATGCCGCCAATTCGAACCAGAAGGACACTTCGGGCAAAAACGAGGAAATCATCAATTACGAAATATCGAAAACAACCCGAACAGAAATCAGCGAAGGCGGTAAAATCAAACGGTTGTCGGTCGCCGTTCTGGTGGCTGGAACCTATGCCAAGGGCGCGAACGGCGAAGCTACTTACCAACCAAGGCCACAGGCCGATCTCGACCGTATCGCAGCGCTGGTAAAATCCGGTATCGGCTACGATCAAAAGCGTGGCGATCAAATTGAAATCGTCAATCTTCGCTTTGCAGCTCCTCCAGAAGCCATCGAGGAAACTGCGGCAATGGCATGGTATGATCTGTCGCATGTGGATATTGCCCACTGGCTCGAATTGTCGGTGCTGGCGATTGTCTCGCTGATTATCGCGCTGTTCGTTGGTCGCCCATTGGTAAAGGCAATGGCATTACCGCCTGCCCGTAATTCTTCCCTCGCCCTAACCTCGGGCATCGGACCGGCTTTCGAGTTCGGGGACGGCAATCCGCTCGACCACATTAGTGGCTTAATTGCCTCCAATCCGCAGGCTTCAGCCACAACAGTCCGCCAATGGCTACAGGATAATCCATAGACCATGGCCCCGGTCCCAACCCCCGTACCTGCCCCTCATACGGTTGCACCGCCTCCGATCCCCGGACCGGTTCGCGCGGCGATATTGCTACTCGCGCTGGGTGAGGAAAATGGCACTGCCATTTGGCAATCGCTGAATGATTCAGAGGCTAGACTGGTATCCTCCATCATGGCCAAACTTGGCTCAGTGCGGCAAGAAACCCTGTTGCGGGTTGTCGGCGAATTCATGCGAGAGGTCTCATCGACCAATCTAACCGGTGGGCCGGAGCGGACCGAAAAAATCTTGATGGGCGCGCTGCCCCGGCCGCAAGCCAAATCCATTATCGAAGAAATCAGAACGCCCGAAAGTCCTGACCTTTGGCAAAAGCTATCACTCGCAAAACCGGATCAACTGGCAAGTTTTCTATCCAAGGAATATCCGCAAACCATTGCCGTCGTTCTGACCAAAATCACCGCCGAGCAATCGGCAAAAGTTCTATCGCTATTGCCCGCCCCGCTCGCCACCGATGTGGTCGATCGCATGCTGCGTTTAGAGCCGGTGTCAGATGACATCATGAAGGGTATCGAAGCCATGTTGGAAGACGGCTTTGTGACGCCGCCGCCCTTGCCCGGGCGACGCGACCCAATGGACCAAGTCGCTCAAATCTTTAACGCGTTTGATAAAAAACACGAAAGCCGGTTTCTTGCTGCACTTGATGCAACAAACCGATCGGCTGCGCAAAAATTACGAGCTTTGATGTTCTCGTTTGACGAACTTGCCAAAATGGATGCGGCATCCGCGCAAGTGTTGGTTCGCTCGGTCGAGCGCGAGACGATGATCAAGGCGTTGAAGGGAGCGACAAAAAGCGTGCGGGAATTTTTCTTCTCGCAAATGTCGCAACGTGCCGCCCGCAGCTTTCAGGACGATATGGAAATTCAAGGCCCGGTCCGCCTCAAGGAGGTGGATGTAGCGCAACGCGCGATTGTGAATTTGGCCAAAGATCTCGCCGCAAAAGGCGAACTAATCCTCGCTTCCAACGCTAATGATGATGAGATGATTAATTGACATGAACGGGACAGCAAAACGCTTTTTATTCGAACAAGATTTTGGCTCCCCTGCCCGTACCAACGGAACGGCATCCCATGCCCATGAGGAGGCTAAAGCAGCGGAGACAATGGCCGCCCTTCAGACGAGGTTCGACGAGGGGCGAATGTCAGGGATGGCGGAAGCCCATGCATCGCTAGAAGCTCAAGCCGCCCATTCGTTGATGGCCATCAGTGATACGATGCGCCTTGTGTCGCAATCATTAGACAGAGAGCTCGCACGCATTGAGAGCGACTCCATCCAGATGGCGGCAACACTGGCGCGGCTTTATGCCGATGCCTTGCTTGATCGAGACCCGGCACCCGTTATCGCCGAGGCGGTTCGCAAATGCAGTGAAATGGCCAACAACGCCCCCATGCTGGCGATCACGATCAGCGAAGGCGCACCGAAGGGCGTTCGCTCGGCCATCACCGAAGCCGCCCGTGAAGTGGGCTTTCATGGTCAATTGATTCTGAAAGAAGATGCAACTCTGTCGGCTGGAGATATTCGGATCACTTGGCCCGATGGGGGCTATTTGCGGGAACGAAGCCGAATTGACGCAATCATCCGGGCCTTGATCGAAGACGAAATGCCTGGGCGCCACAGATCATACGGAGATGTCGCATGAGCCCGAACGACCACATGTCCCTGCCCGATCTCGGTGCGGTTGATAACGCACATCAACAAGATCTTAACCCACACCCCGCCACGTCAAAGTCCGAATTAACCGAAGCAGATCTTGATCCTGTCCTTGATGTCCCCATAACGCTGACAGCAATCCTTGGCCGTACGCAACTGCCCGTCGCCGACGTGTTGCGAATGAATACAGGGTCCATCATCTAACTCGACCGCGCTATCGGTGAGCCCATCGATATTTACATCAACAGCCATCTGGTCGCGCGGGGTGAAGTGGTACTGATCGATGATCGTTTAGGCATTACGATGACCGAGATCATCCCTACAACAGCTTGAGAGGCCAATTCCATGCGTTTACTTATTGTCTGACTTATGAAAGGGCAATTATCAACGGCCGCCCGAATGGCAATGGATCGCGGAGCCGCTATCACCAATGCTGAAACGGTAGCGCAGGCAATTTCCGTCATGCGGCTTCGCGGTGCCGACCTCGTCTTGATGGATGTGGAATTGTCCATTCGCGAATTCGTAACAACCTTAGAGCTGGATCGAATCCGGACACCTGTCGTGGCTTGCGGAATTGATATTACGCCAAAAGCAGCGGCCGATGCGATCCGTGCCGGTGCCAAGGAGTTTATTCCGTTGCCACCCGATCCCGATCTGATTGCTGCGATTTTGGAGGCCGTAGCCAACGAACAACAATCGCTTATTTTCCGTGACCCAATCATGGAAAAGACAATTAAAATGGCCGAGACCTTTGCGCGTTCGGAAGCATCCGTTCTCATCACCGGTGAGAGCGGTACGGGCAAAGAAGTCATCGCTCGCCACATCCACGAGCGTTCGCGCCGAGCCGCGAAGCCGTTTATCTCCGTCAATTGCGCCGCCATTCCGGATCAATTGCTCGAGTCAGAACTTTTTGGGCATGAGAAGGGAGCCTTCACCGGCGCGGCAGGGCGAAGAATTGGCAAATTCGAAGAGGCTGATGGTGGCACACTGTTGCTCGATGAAATTTCAGAAATGGACGTTAGGCTGCAAGCCAAATTGTTACGTGCGCTTCAAGAACGTGTCATTGATCGGGTGGGCGGTTCAAAGCCAGTGCCTGTTGATATTAGGATTCTAGCGACCTCAAACCGTGACCTAGCTGAGGAAGTTACCAAAGGTACATTCCGTGAAGATTTATATTATCGACTTAACGTCGTCCGTTTAAAACTTCCCGCCTTGCGGGAACGTCCCCAAGATGTGCTGGCACTAGCCGCCCATTTTGTTGAAAAATATTCTCATCTTAATGGGCTGCCTCCGTTAAAATTGTCGTCAGACGCCAAACGCCTCCTGCTTGGTGCGGCATGGAAGGGCAATGTAAGAGAACTTGAAAACACCATCCATCGTGCGGTTCTGCTTGCAAGCGGCGAAGACATCGGAACGGATGCGATCATGCTTGATAGTCCTCCGATATCCGCCGCTCAACGCTCCGATCCCGCGACACGCGCCTTACAAACGGCGGAAAATGTTACACGCACGCTGGTTGGAAAAACCGTTGGCCAAGTTGAACAGCAATTGATTCTTGATACGCTCGATCATTGCCTCGGTAATCGCACCCATGCGGCGAAAATTCTTGGCATTTCGATCCGGACATTGCGGAATAAACTCAACGAATATGTTGATGGCGGCATTGTCCTTAACGAAGCGGCCCGTTCGGGATGAGTTCATATCGCCGGATAATAATCGCCCAAAAGATACCGCCAGGCTGCGCGGGCTGACTTTTCTTGTTTGTTCGCCGCTTGCTCGATTGCATATTGCGCAACCGTGTGAGCGGCTGCTGCCAATTCTTCAAATGCACCGGTACGAAAAACAGGGTCTTCGGCACCCGGTATATTCCACCAATCTTGTGCAGGGTCCTGATCCGCCATGAATTGGAAAAAATCCCGCATCAAGCAATCTTGAAATTTGGGCGGCTTTCGCCGATGAGCGGCATGAACGATAAAAACAAGACCGAGCGTGTCAATCAAAATGCCTGAGATCGGCACCGAATGGATGGCCCGCCAGATCCGTGCAACCCGACAAATCATTGCATAATTTTCACGCTCAATCGGATCAAGCCTCAGCAATGCTTGGTGGCCTGCGGATGGCTCCAAACGCCGCCAACGGTTAAAGGTCGTCATATCGGGATAACCCATCTCTCCCGATTTCATCCAAAAGAAGGGGCGAAGATTGATCGTAAGTTCCTTGGATAACGCAATGGCAACCGTCGAATTTGGACGCCGCCGTTCGGCTTGCGGAAATAAGTGCGAAATTTCGGCAAAAAACTGATCAGACAATTCGTCTAATCGGAGCATGGTCAACTCGGCAATATCAGGCAGAAATCGTCGTGGTAATTCGTAGGCGATATTGAAATCGCTCAATCCCGAAACGGCCGTGCCGCGGGTCCAGGACCCCATCAACGCTGTGCGCGAATAATCGGGGGGACCGGGCCAATATGCAGCGTTTAGTCGATCCAGAACCGGTGCCGCAATCTCCCGAAACCGAGCAGCCTGCTCCTCAGCACCAGAAAGGTGCAACCGGAGATTCCGAAAGCCGTCTACTAAAATATCGGGTTCCATTGCTGCTCCACCTGAATGCCCTAACGCAACAAAGCCATAAGTCGGTGTATATTCCGTTACGTCAAATAAATCTGTAAAATTTACTGTTTAGTAACCATGATCCGACAGGGTTTGTAGAGACATTGACCGCGTTGCGCCCCTTTGGTTCGACGGGTTGGAAAGGGTCAGCCATGAGTAATATTGAGGCAACACAACCGGCCTCTTCGATCGGCGCCATTAGCGGAGCCAACGCCATGCAAAAACTGGGCGACCTTGGCCGATTGGGCCAAAGGTCCGATTTGCTGTTGGCAGCTGCCGTGATGGGCATCATCGTTTTGCTGATCGTACCGCTTCCCTCGATGGCCCTTGATCTGATGCTCGCCGTATCGATCACGTTTTCAGTTCTCATTCTGCTCACAGCCTTGTTTATTGAGGCTCCACTCGAATTTTCGGCTTTCCCTACCGTTCTGCTCATTGCGACCATGTTGCGTCTTTCGCTAAACGTGGCCACCACACGGCTTATCCTGTCGAAGGGACATACTGGACCATCGGCCGCCGGTCATGTCATTGAGGCCTTCGGCAATTTTGTCATGAGCGGCAATTTCGTCATCGGCATCGTTGTTTTTGCGATTTTATTGATTGTCAATTTCATCGTGATTACAAAGGGATCCGGACGCATTGCCGAAGTCGCGGCCCGCTTCACACTTGATGCGATGCCCGGCAAACAAATGGCCATCGATGCGGAATTGGCCGCGGGCCATATTGACGAGAAAGTTGCCCGCACACGGCGGAAAAATCTCGAAGATGAATCGTCCTTCTTCGGTGCTATGGATGGTGCGTCAAAGTTCGTTCGCGGTGACGCGATCGCCGGCCTTTTGATTACCTTCATTAATGTCATCGGCGGCATCATAATCGGCGTTGCACAAGAGGGCCTAAGCTTCTCGGCCGCCGCCAAAACCTATACGTTATTGACCGTTGGCGATGGTGTCGTGTCGCAAATTCCGGCGCTGATTGTTTCGACGGCAGCTGGCATGTTGGTATCGAAAGCGGGCGTCTCGGGTGCGGCTGACAAAGCACTTGTCAAACAGTTGGCAACCATGCCCAAGGCTTTGGGACTATCGGCAGGCGTTATTGGGCTCATGGCTTTTCTACCTGGAATTCCCTTCGTGCCCTTTATGGGCATCGGCATTGGCCTCACTTTGATTGCACGCAAACTCAAACCTTCCGATTCCATGGATAAGCGAGAAACTGACGGCTCGGATGGCAGACCTTCCGCTTTAACTGATCAGCCCGAGAGCGAGGAGCAAGCCTTAAGCGAAGCAAGGCGTTTGGACGAATTGAGGATCGAAATCGGCTATGCGCTGATGCCTTTGATTAATTCCGGCAACGGCGAAGATCGCCTGACGGAGCAAATCAAAGCCTTACGTCGCACGCTTGCGGGCGAAATGGGCTTTGTCATGCCCTCCGTTCGGATTCTTGATAATGTACTGTTGGCAGGCAATGCCTATTCAATTCGGCTGAAAGAAATCGAGGCCGGAACGGGCCAAGTCTTTCCGGGTCAGTTCATGGCGATGGATCCGGCGGGTGAACAAGTGAAACTGCCCGGTATGCACATGCTCGAACCTACCTTCGGGCTTCCCGCCACGTGGATTGAAGGCACTCTCAAAGAAGAAGCCCAGATGCGTGGCTATACCGTCGTTGATGCTTCAACCGTTGTGACGACCCACCTCACCGAAATCATAAAGGCAAATATCGGCGAGCTATTGGGCTATTCAGATGTGCAGAAGCTGATCCGAGATCTTCCGAAAGAACATACGGATCTCGTGAAAGAGATCGTTCCATCACAAATTTCCATGACATCCGTTCAGCGGGTCTTGCAGGGCTTGCTGGCGGAACGGGTTTCGATCCGCGATTTGGGAACAATTATCGAGGGCATTGCCGAGGCCGTCAGCCTCACAAAGGGAACACGCGATATCATCGAAATGGTTCGCCAACGTCTATCCCGTCAGCTTTGCGCGCAATTTTCGAACGCCCAGGGGCAACTGCCGATCATCGCGCTCTCGCCCCATTGGGAGACACTTTTTGCCGAATCGATTGTTGGGCATGGCGAAGACCGTCATTTAGCGATGCAGCCTTCGAAATTGTCCGAATTCGCCACGACCGTCCGCGAACGCTTCGACGAAGCTGCTCGACAGGGCGAGATTCCTGCCTTGGTAACTTCGGCACATGCCCGCCCCTTTGTACGGGCAATCGTCGAGCGCTTCCGGCGCGAAACCCCCGTCTTGTCACAAGCAGAAATTCATCTTCGGACACGACTAAAAACAGTTGGTTCGATTTAAGATCTCTTGCGGATCGCTTCTAGCATCCGTTGCCGCTCGAACAGCATGATGATCGGTAGCGAAAAAATCAGCGGAACAATCAAATATAAAAGCCGCCAGACAAGAAGGGCTGCAAAAACGGCCGGTGCCGGCATACCCGGCAAAACGGCAAGAAAGACGGCTTCCATAACACCGATGCCGCCAGGAACCTGAGACAAAAGACCCGCCGAAAACGATAATAAAAAGGCGCCGAGTATGATGAAAAAGCCGGGATTACCGGCGGAAGGCAGCGCAAAATAGATAATGCCGGCAGCCCCCATCAATTCGAGGGGCGCTGCGCAATATTGCCGAAAAACAACGGGCAAGCGGGGGTAAACCACCGTAAATCCGCCAACGACCAAGGGACGGAAATTTTGCCAAGAACCTAGCGTGTAGAGCAAGCAAAGACCCAGCATTACAACGCCAGCTGGCCGCACTAGCGGCTCAACACTTTTGAAAAGCGGAAAAATCTCGACCAGCGGCAGAATAATGGCTGGCTCGTAAATTAAGACAATACCTAAGAGCAACACGGTGCCGAACAAAAATGTGAACGAGCAAAATGCGATCAGAACGGTGATGTCGGCGGCCGTCAATGCCTTAGCCGAGTAGGCCCGATACCTCACTGCGGCGCCAGAAAAAACCGAAGCGCCGATATTGTGAGAAAGTGCATAGGTTACGAACGAACATGCGGCGATATAGGCCCAGGAAATGCCGTTTGTTTTTCCTAAATGGATCAGCGCAATCCGGTCATACCAAGCCAATGCGGTGTAAGCCAAAATGCTCGAAAGCGCCGCCAAGGTTATGGCAGAAAGGGGAATAGCACTGATTTTGTTGCCAATAACGCCTGCAATTACTGATATATTCGCCAAAACCGCCCCGTCCACGAGCGAGCCCGCAACATCGGGTTCGATCGAAACCTCGTGAAGGAGCTTATGGTATAAACGAACAATCGACCATAGTACCGCGACCAAACCCACCAGCGGCCAAACAAATTCAAGTATGCGTTTCATGCCGGCCTATGCCAAAGTTGAGCGGGAGAAAGATCATGCACGGTCTCGCCACGATCGTAACAGTGGCGTCGCCGTTTCATCCATTCTCTTGTCGCATGCGGCCTAGGACCTCGACAAGAGGAAGATGGACTATTCCGAACAAAGACAGAGCACGACATCATGATGAATACCGAACCCTTGCAGCACAGTCTGCCAACCGAAAATGGTTATTATCCGCTCCAACCTGGAAAATTGGCCGCGCTAACCATCTATTACGAACGCTTTGGCCCGTTTGTCGCTGATGCACCGCGATGGTCGGATGATATCTCGGTGGAGCGCCTCGGTTCCGATCAAATGGCGGATTATCGCACCTTGTTTCGTCGGGTTGGGGAGCGTTGGTTATGGGTTTCACGTCTTGATATGAGCGATGCCGAGCTCGCAACGCTTCTAGCCAACCACGACATCGAAGTCTTGGGCCTTCGACGCGGCGACGAATGGATCGGTATGCTGGAAATTGATTTCAGCACTAAAAACGAAGCTGAAATTGTTTATATTGGCCTCATCGAAGGCGTAACGGGCGCCGGAATCGGCCGTGCGATGGTGAACCATGTCGTCATGCGCGCATCGAAACGGGCTACGCAACGCATTTGGCTTCATACGTGCCATTTTGATTCGGCTCAGGCGTCGAAATTTTACGAGGCATGCGGCTTTTCAGCCTATCATCTGGCTGTCGAGATCATGGATGATCCGCGTCTAAAGGGACAATTGCCGAGCCACGCTGCGCCTCATGTCCCTTTAATCACGCCGGCCTCTGTTAAAAGGGGCTACGAGAGGCCCCTCTAAAAACAGATTAGGCCCTTGCAAACCGCATCGCGGACCCAATCCGATCGTACTCGGCCTGTTCACGCACAGCTTCGATCGCCCGCTCCTTAATGTGCTCGCGATCATCGAGAATCTCGAATTTTTTGAGCTCTTCGAACGCTTCTTCCAATTCAGACCGCGCATCGTCAAGCTGTTTGCCGAGATCATCCGCGGATTGCAGCAGATTGTCACGCCGTTGTAGCGCTGCGCGGGCATAGGTTGGATAGGCAAAATGGGCCCGATCAACGATCCCTGCGCGCGCTTCCTCGCTTTCGATTTCCCGATCAAGATCGCCCGCCATTCGTTTGAATTCGGCAATCATCGTCTCGATCTGCGCGAGTTTACGCCGCTTCTCGTCAACTTGAAAGCGCTTCAAGCGCATTAATGCATCACGTGACTTCATCATCACTCTCTACCCGTTACATGCTCCGACCAAAGGCATTCTGCCCGGCCACACCCCGTCATTCCCGTCATGGACTGGCCATGATTTCGGCGAGACGTTGGTAACTATCGCGCATTGAAGTTGACTCTTTCTTACTTTGGCGAAGAAATTCGTCGAGAAGCGGAAAAAGTTTTATCGCTTCGTCGACATCTGGATTCGATCCGACTTTATAGGCACCCAGCCGGATCAATTCTTCCATGTCGCCATAGGTTGATAATGCCGCCCTTGCTTTTTGAACGATTGGCCAAAATTCTGGGTCACTCGATGCAGGCATCGTACGTGACACCGACTTCAAGACGTTTATGGCCGGATATCGGCCGCGCTCTGCAATGGCACGCTCCATAACAATGTGGCCATCCAAAATCCCCCGAACGGCATCGGCTACGGGTTCATTATGATCATCGCCATCAACCAGAACGGTAAAGAATGCCGTGATCGCTCCCTCGCCTGACCCAGGTCCTGCGCGTTCCAACAGCCTTGGTAATTCGCTGAAGACTGTCGGCGTGTACCCTTTGGTGGTGGGCGGCTCGCCCGTTGCCAGTCCGATTTCTCGTTGAGCCATCGCAAATCGGGTAACGCTGTCCATCATACAAAGCACATCGCGCTCGAGATTACGGAAATATTCTGCAATGGTCAGCGTAAGATAAGCGGCCTGCCGTCGCATAAGAGCGGGTTCGTCCGACGTTGCAACAACAACGACTGAACGAGCCAAT
This sequence comes from uncultured Hyphomicrobiales bacterium, assembly GCA_903900975.1. GTDB lineage: Bacteria > Pseudomonadota > Alphaproteobacteria > Rhizobiales > Beijerinckiaceae > CAIUPE01. The sequence goes on from CAIUPE010000006.1 coordinate 15,755, forward strand.
CCTTCATCCCCCAAATCATCCTGAATAAATTCTTGAACCTCGCGGCCCCGTTCACCGATCAGGCCGATAACCGCAACATCGGATGCAGCATTGCGGGCCAACATTGACAAAAGCACCGATTTGCCGACCCCCGATCCAGCGAAAATGCCCATACGTTGGCCGGAACAAGAGGTTAGAAATGTATCCAGTACCCTGACGCCCAAGGGCAGCGGATTGCCAACCCGACGCCGGGCGTGGGCAGCTGGCGGGTCAGCCCGGAACGGCATAAATATGCCCCCACTGCCAAGCGGGCCTTTGCCATCGATGGGTTCCCCTAAGCCATTTACCACACGGCCCAGCCAACTCTCATCCGGCATGACGCCCGATGCGCGCGGACGAACGAAGGCGCGACAGCCTCGGCGCAATCCATCAACGCCGCCAAATGGCATCGCTAAAGCATGATCGTTGGCAATCCCGATTACTTCCGCCGGAACGCGCATATCATTGCTAATCTCGATATCGAGGCGACCACCGATCGGCATCGCATCGATCGGTCCGGCAATTTCAATAAGAAGGCCTTTAATGCCCGATACGCGACCAAACAACTCAACCGGAATTTGGCGCGAAACGGCTTCAGCGAGTGAAATGATTCGGCTCGGTGCAGGTCCTGTCACGGTGTTAACCTTCCTGAAATGAGCTTTGGATGGTTCAAAGGCAAGGATTGACCAAAAATTATTTCGGAGTCCGACTTTCAAGTGATTCGGCCTCTGAAGGTCGAGTCAAATGAATCACTTAATTCCTTTTCTTAAAGTTAAAATTAAGCATATTTTATTCGAATTTTAGTCTTTTTTTCAATTATTTATCGCAGTTTTTCGAAGAAGTTAAAAATGTATCTTGCAAGGGTGAATCACGATTTGTTAACCATTGTGGGATAAAAATTTAATCATTCGGTGTTGGACTGAATTCGCCCTTCATTTCATTGGGGCGATGTTTGATGGCTAGCCGAACTCGGACGTAGAACAGGGACTTGAGGACTCACATCATGCGCGTATTGCTTATCGAGGACGACAGCGCGACAGCGCAAAGCATCGAGCTGATGCTGAAATCCGAAAATTTTAATACCTACACCACCGACCTTGGCGAAGAAGGCATCGATCTGGGCAAGTTGTATGATTACGACATCATCTTGCTGGATCTGAATCTGCCCGATATGTCGGGTTACGAAGTTTTACGTAGCCTTCGTGTCGCGAAGGTCAAAACCCCGATCCTAATTCTTTCAGGCCTTGCCGGCATTGAAGACAAGGTTCGCGGACTTGGATTTGGTGCCGATGATTATCTGACCAAACCGTTCCATAAGGACGAGCTGGTAGCCCGCATCCAAGCGATTGTTCGTCGTTCTAAGGGCCACGCACAGTCGGTCATCATTACGGGCGATCTGACGGTTAATCTCGATCAAAAAACAGTCGAAGTTGGTGGCGCGCGCGTTCACTTGACCGGCAAAGAATATCAAATGCTGGAGTTGTTGAGCCTACGCAAGGGAACGACACTGACCAAAGAGATGTTCTTGAACCATCTGTATGGCGGCATGGACGAACCTGAATTGAAGATTATTGACGTCTTCATCTGCAAGCTGCGCAAAAAACTGGCCAATGCTTCGAACGGCACGAACTATATCGAGACCGTCTGGGGCCGCGGTTATGTCTTGCGTGAAATCACCGAGGCCGAAGAGCGCCTTTCGGCCTGATCGGGGCGGAACCAGCATCGGAATTTTAAAACCCCGCTTTTGCGGGGTTTTTTATGCCTTGCGTTAGGCCTTGAGCGCCGTAATGGTGACGTCATCGCCCTCGAGTACCAGCGAAATGGTCATGCCCGCCGCTTTCGCAATCAAACCCGTGTAATAAGGCTGGATCGCGTGGGCATCGATCGTGCCCGTATCACTCTCGCCCTTGAGTAACCCTTCGACATGGGCCGGAATGCGAGCGCTAGGGCCTTTGGTTCGAATGCGGAATTGTCCCTGCTCGCCATTAATTTCGATCTTTACCTGAATAACACCACCACGCGGTATCGTAGAGGTTGCCGTCATCAGGAGGTTCAATAGAAGTTTGACCTGATTTTTGGGTAATAAAACGCGTGGCGCATCCATTTCCAACGTGATTCGGTCATCTTCGATAAATCCCTTGGCAATTGCGCCGGCATCGCCCAGATCGATTGCAGCGCCGGCAGACCCTGCGGCACCAAAGGCGATACGCGCAAATTGCAACCGGGCGGATGCTTGCTTGGCACTTTTTTTGATCAAATCATGTGCAAATTCGCGCATGGATTCGTCTTTTTCGTCGTCGAGCACTTCCAAACCATTCACGATTGCCCCGACGGGACTGATTACATCGTGACACACGCGGCTGCAGAGCAAGGCGGCAAGTTCAAGCGGTTCGAGTGAAACGAGAGGCATGGGAAGAACTTTCTTTTTACACGGCGATCTGTTTGAGCCCGCAGATTGAACCGTCGCATTTACGCGAATCGGTTCTGAGTCTAAGGGTTTTTTGTAGCTATATCCTTAAGAGTATTTTGGTAACGGAAGGTTACGACCGTGAGCAATCAGGCGGAAACGTCAGCCACGCGAAACGCATGAGGGGTTTTCCATGATGAGATGGCGTATTTTTCTGGTAGCTATGCTTGCCGGTCTGGTTTCTATCATGCCAGCCATGTCCCAAACAGTCCCTGTTCCGGCCAAGCCGCTGGGATCTTCGGCCAATGAGACGCCGGCGACCTTCAAGACCGACGATCTTGTTAAATCCGGCCATGCCTTTTTTGGTTCAGTCTCCCAAGGTCTGGCTTCGGTGATTGAGGCGGCAGTCCAGCGCTGGGGCCAACCCAACGGCTATGTCCTCGGCCAAGAAGCATCGGGTGCCTTTTTCGGCGGCCTTCGCTATGGCGAAGGTAAATTATATACTAAGAATGCGGGTGACCGCCCCGTTTTCTGGCAAGGCCCGTCGGTCGGCTTTGACGTTGGCGGCGAAGGCGCTCGCACCATGATGCTGGTGTATAATCTGCCGTCGACCGAGGCTATCTATCGCCGGTTCGGTGGCGTTGATGGCTCGGCTTATTTCATCGGCGGATTTAACGCGACGGCTTTGGCGTCCGACAATATTGTTATCGTGCCGATCAGCTCCGGCGTGGGCGCACGGCTCGGCGTCAATATGGGTTATTTGAAATTTACGAAAGAAGCGACCTGGAACCCCTTCTAAGGGTTCCAGGCTAATTCGCCTCAGGCCCGTTCGAGGGCTGCCAACACATCGGCGATCAAATCATCGGGATGTTCAAGGCCGATGGATAACCGCACCAAACCGTCACCGACGCCCATTTCAGCACGCTCTTCCGGCGTGAAACGCTGATGGGTTGTTGTGGCAGGATGCGTAATCAGGCTCTTTGCATCGCCCAGATTGTTGGAAATGCGAATAAGCGTCAACGCATTCAGGAAATTAAACGCAGCGTCTTTGCCGGCCTTCAATTCAAACGCAATGAGCGTTGAACCGCCCGTCATCTGCTTCTTGATGATGGCCGCTTGCGGATGGTCTGAACGGCCACAATAAATCAGCTTTGAAAGTTTTGGGTGGCCTGCCAGCGCATCGGCCACGGCTCCGGCGCTGCGGGTTTGCCTTTCGACGCGAATAGCCAGCGTTTCGAGCCCTTTAAGCATCACCCACGCGTTGAAAGGCGACAATGCAGGCCCCGTCTGGCGAAGTGGCGTTTTGACATGGTCATTGATGAATTGGTTCGACGCGAGAATGACGCCGCCCAAACAACGTCCTTGCCCGTCAATATGTTTGGTAGCCGAATAAACAACGCAATCGGCTCCCAATTCCAATGGTTTTTGCTGCATCGGCGTGGCAAACACATTGTCCACAGTGAGCTTGGCACCATGCGCATGGGCAATCTTGGCAACGGCTGCGATATCAATGATTTCGAGCGTTGGATTGGATGGGCTTTCAAGAAAAAAGACCTTGGTGTTCGGGCGCACCGCATTTTCCCACGCCGCAAGGTCGGTGCCGTCGACCAGCGTCGTTTCAACACCGAAACGTGGCAGCCACTCTTGCAAGACATATCGGCAGGAACCGAACAATGCGCGCGCGGCCACTACATGGTCACCTGCTTGAACCTGTCCCATCAAGGCCGCTGTGACAGCCGCCATACCGGTCGCCGTTGCACGAGCCGCTTCTGCACCTTCCAGCGAGGCCATGCGAGCTTCAAACATCGCAACCGTTGGGTTGGAGAACCGGGCATAGATATACCCGGGAATCTCGTCCTTGAACCGTGCTTCACATTCCTGCGCCGAGCTATACACATGGCCCTGGGTCAAAAACAGCGCTTCTGACGTCTCGCCAAATTCAGAGCGGATCGTGCCATCGTGCACGAGGCGCGTTTCGAGGTGGTGACGGGGAAGATGAGAGGTCATGGCGCAACTCCAACGCTTCAAGGGGCCCGTCCCTATACCGAAAACAATCGTTCGCCAAGACGGATGTTTGTACTTTATATCGAAATAATTCGATCGTTTAAAGCCCTCACAGAGCATATTTTTATTTACATTCTAAAATTGTTAAATAAATTAATCTCAGAATAAATTGGAAAATAGGTTTATTGCCATTTATATTCGTGGCATACATCCCGCCCGAGCAATCGATGCGTTTTACGATGGTTTGACAGAACATGAGCAAAGCACCGCCCCTCCCGGCCATCCTCATCGCCAATGATTTATTGAGCGGCGATGTGATTTTCTTAGGCTCCAACGGATGGGAAATGAAACATCGTCAAGCGGCCATTGCCCGAACGTCTGATGAAGCTGATGCGCTCATGGCGCGGGCATCCATCGACTTTAAAGGCAACAAGATTATCGATCCTTATTTGATTCACGTAACCCTTAGTGCGGATGGCGAGCCCGTTCCCGTTCATTACCGCGAGAAAATGCGCACCCTCGGGCCGACAACGCGGCTCGACCTTGGCAAGCAGGCGGAGGCTTAATCCATGTACCGTTATGATGAATTCGACCGCACTTTTGTCAATGAACGCGTGGCCGAGTTCCGGTCGCAAGTCGAACGCCGCCTCGATGGCTCGCTGTCAGACGATGAATTCAAGCCCCTGCGGTTGATGAACGGGCTCTATTTGCAGCTGCACGCCTATATGCTGCGGGTTGCCATTCCCTATGGCACGCTTTCGGCGCGTCAAATGCGCCAGCTCGCCATGATCGCGGACAAATGGGACAAGGGCTATGGTCATTTCACGACGCGGCAAAACATTCAGTTCAACTGGCCAAAATTATCCGATGTGCCCGCGATGCTCGACGCGCTTTCGGAAGTCGAGATGCATGCGATCCAGACCTCGGGAAACTGCATCCGCAATGTGACGGCGGACCAATTCTCCGGCGTGGCGTTTGATGAGGTCGAAGACCCGCGTCCAACCGCTGAATTGCTTCGCCAATGGTCGTCTTTACATCCCGAATTTACGTTTTTGCCACGCAAATTCAAAATTGCCGTCACCGGCGCAACCCATGACCGCGCCGCGATCAAAGCGCATGACATTGGCCTTCGTGTCCTTCGTCATCCCGAGACAAAGGACATTGGGTACGAAGTCAGCGTCGGAGGGGGGCTGGGCCGCACCCCGTTGATTGGCAAGCTGATCCGCGCATTCCTGCCGCGGCAGGACCTGTTGCCTTATCTTGAAGCTTTGATGCGGGTGTATAATTCCGAAGGCCGCCGCGACAACAAATACAAAGCGCGGGTCAAAATTCTGGTCCACGAAACCGGTATCGAAGACATCCGCAAAGCCGTCGAAGAAGAATTTGCAGCGATGGATGGCCCCTCGGTCGCCGCCGATCCCGCCGAAGTGGCGCGTATTGCGGCCTATTTTGCGCCCCCTGCCTATGAAAGGCTTCCTGCGGTGAGCACCGCGCTGCATGCCGCAATGAAGGACCATCCCGATTTTGCGCGTTTTGTGGAAACCAATGGCTTTGCACATAAAGCCCCGGGTTATCGGGCGATAACAGTTTCCTTAAAACCCATCGGCGGGGCGCCTGGGGATGCGACGTCGGACGAAATGCGCGCCTTGGCCGATGCGTCCGAACGGTTCAGCCTTGGCGAATTGCGCGTCACCCATTTGCAGAACCTCGTGCTGCCTTATGTCAAAGATGACGATCTTTTCGCGCTTTGGTTGTTCTTGAATGAGAATGGATTGGCTACCGCCAATGTTGGGCTTATCACCGATATCGTGGCCTGCCCCGGCATGGATTATTGCGCGCTGGCCACCGCCCGCTCGATCCCGATTGCCCAAGCGATTGCAACACGGTTTGCCGATCCCGACCGTCAAATGCTGATCGGTGAATTGGGCATCAAGATTTCGGGCTGCATCAATGCCTGCGGTCACCACCACATCGGCAATATCGGTATTTTGGGCCTCGAAAAATCGGGCGAGGAAAGCTACCAAATCACGCTGGGTGGCGACGCAACCGAAACGGCGGCGATTGGCGAGCGGTTGGGCCCGGGCGTATCGGCGGAAGCCGTGCCCGATACCATCGAACGGTTGGTGGATATCTACCTCGCCGAGCGGGCGCCAAACGAGCGCTTTATCGACACCTATCGTCGCGTCGGACTAGACCGTTTCAAAGGAGCCATCCATGCCGTTGATGCGTAACGATGCCTTCGTGGCCGATCCGTTCCGTCTTATTGCCGATGATGAAGCCATTCCGGCCGCGGGCGATATTATCGTTCCTTTAGCCCGCATCGAGGAAGCGGAGAGCCGCCTTGCCTCGGCAAAAGGCAAATTGGGTATTCATGTCCCCAATACGGTCAAGCCCGAGAGCCTGACGCATCTTTTCAACGAAATTGCGCTGATTTCGGTAGCTTTTCCCGCCTTCAATGATGGCCGCGGCTTTTCGATTGCCCGTCGACTGCGCCGTAACGGCTTTACCGGAATATTGCGGGCAACGGGCCCGCTGATTGTCGATCAATATGCCTATGCCAAGGCCTGTGGCTTTGACGAAATCGATGTACCCGAAGCGTTGGCCGCCCGTCAGGGCGTTGATCAGTGGAAAAAGGGCGCATCCGCGATAAGTGTTTCCTATCAGCGCGGCTATGCTCGTCCCTCCACCATCCTTGATCGCCGGAGAGCGGCGCACTAGAATTGCCCGATGTCCCGTAAACCGACTGAGACCTCCCTCGCCCGCATCCAGCCGCTCGCTCGGCTGCCGGTGTTCTTTGCCTTGGAGGGACGACGCGTCGTGATCGCGGGCGGATCGGAAGCGGCTGCATGGAAAGCCGAATTATTGGCGGCCGCAGGCGCAAGAGTCGAGCTTTATGCCGAGCACCCGTCGGACGAATTGCTCACGGTTCTCGACTCGCTCGCCAATGTGCGGATCGAGCTTCGCCGCAGGCCTTGGTCGATCGATGTTATGCAGGGGGCAGCGCTGGCCATCCTTGCCACTGAAAGCGACGCCGAAGCCCAAGCGTTTCGCTGCGCAGCAAAAGCTTATGGCATCCCCTGCAATGTCGTTGATCGCCCTGCCTTCTGTGACTTCTCGTTCGGTGGCATCGTCAACCGCTCGCCCTTGATCATCGGCATTTCGACGGATGGCGCAGCCCCCGTGTTCGGCCAAGCCGTTCGGGCCAAGATCGAGGCGATGTTGCCGCAAGGCCTAACCCATTGGGCCGAAGCCGCACGCCAATGGCGGCCATCGGTGCAAGCCTTGAAACTATCGTTTCAGAGGCGTCGCGCGTTTTGGGAACGGTTCACGGAATTGGCGCTCGCCCACCCCAATGATCTTCCCAATGAAGCCGAACGCGACGCCCTGATCGCCAAGAGCGCTTATGAGGCTGTATCGCCTGAAAAGGGATCAGCTGTGCTGGTTGGCGCGGGTCCCGGCGATCCGGAATTATTGACGCTGAAAGCAGTTCGCGCCCTACAATCGGCGGATATTATCCTTTACGATGACTTGGTTTCGCGCGCCGTGCTTGATTTTGCCCGCCGCGAGGCCAAAACCATGCTGGTTGGCAAAACCGGACACGGCCCATCGTGCAAACAAGAAGATATCAACCGCTTGATGGTGTCCTTTGCCCAACAGGGCAAACGCGTGGTGCGGCTGAAAAGCGGCGATCCGATGGTGTTTGGCCGCGCATCCGAGGAACTCGACGCCTGCCGTGCTGCGGGTGTTCCGGTCGACGTTATTCCGGGCATTACCACAGCGCAGGGCGTTGCAAGCCGGATTGGGCGTTCCTTGACCCATCGCGCCATCGCCCGCCGTGTGCAGTTTTTAACTGGCCACGATACGTCCGGAAAATTACCGGGCGACATTGATTGGTCCGCCATTTCCGATCAGAACGCGACCACGGTCGTTTATATGCCGGCAAAAACCATCCGCTCGCTGGCAGAGGCGGCATTAAGCCATGGCTTGCCCCCAAATATTCCCGCTATTGCGGTCTATAACGCCACGCGATCCAATGAATTGGTCGTTGAAGCGGAGATCGCCGCGCTCGCCGACCGGATGGAAGCATCAGGTGGCGCAGGCCCGGTCATTGTCTTGATTGGCAAAGCCATGAAAGGGGCCGAGGCGAATTGGGCCGGCCTTTGGGGAACCGATCCTGTTCCGCAAGAAGCCAGCCGAGCCATCGGCTAACGCGTCACGTGCGCCGCCATTCGGCCAGTCCGATCCCGCTCAAGACAAAGATCAGCGCCACGGCATGGTAGGGGTGGAACGCCTCGCCCAAAACAATAATCGCGATCATTGGTCCAAAAATGGGAACAAGATTGGTAAAAACCGAAGCGCGGCTTGGGCCAATCAAATCCACTGCCCGCAAGAAAAAGAGCTGCGCAAGCAAAGACGGGCCTAGGGTGATAAAGGCCAAAAGCTCCCAACCTCGGATCGTCGGCCATTGGGTATCACCACTGGCCATTTCCCAGCCGATCAGGGGAATGGATGCGACAAACGCGGCAACGGCTAAAATCGCAAAAAAGCCAATGCCGGAGACGTTAGGACGGTGGCGCAGACTGAGGGTAAAAACAGCATACATCACACAGGCTGCGACGAGCCAGATATCGCCAAGGTTAAACGAAAGCGTCAACAAGGTTGCAAAGCTTCCCTGCGACGCCACCATTGTTACACCCGCCAACGTCAATGAAATCCCGATCCACTGTAACGGAGTTGTTCCGACTCGATAAACGACGGTCGCTCCCAGCAAAACGAATATCGGCAAGGATCCTTGCAAAATGGTCATATTCACCCCGCTGGTATGGTGAGCGGCGAGATAAAACAGCGCATTAAAGGCGGCAAATCCGAATATACCGCCAACCGCCACGAGCCACAAATGGTGCTTGAGCACCTGCCAATCCTTGGCAATTTGCGGACGAAATAAAGTAAACAGCAGCACCGAAGCCAAAAACCACCGCATCGACACAATAACCATTGGCGAGATTTCACCAATCGCCAACCGCCCTGCAATGCCATTCGCACTCCACATCACCATGGTGAAAATGAGCAGCAAATAGGGATTAGAGCCAAGCTTGACGAAGAGCGCAGGACGTTTCATGGGCCACGTTTTGGACTGGTTTGGCGTTGTGGGCAAGGGGACAAATTTCGCCATTTCAGCAGCATATTCCTCATGCTAAGAAAGAAAGTCAGGATCCACTAACCTTGAGTCATTTCGAATGCCCCTGAGATTCCTCGTCGTTGAAGGCAATACCGAAGGTCCACGCGAGCGCCATCGGGCGACCTATGGCAAGACCTATGCGGAATCCTATGGTGCCGTTCTGCAAGGCCTTGAAAAGGACGCCATTTACGACATTGCGCTGCCTGCCGATGAAGGCGCCAATCTTCCTGATGCCGCAGGACTGGAAGGCTATGACGGGATTTTTCTGACCGGTTCCGCGCTCAATGCTTATCACGCAACGCCGGAAATTTTACGGCAAATTGATCTAATGCGGGCCGCGTTTAAATCCCGCACGCCGGTGTTTGGATCGTGTTGGGGCCTGCAAATGGGGGCGATGGCGTCGGGCGGTGATGTTCAGGCCAATCCAATTGGACGGGAAGTCGGCATTGCCCGTCGGATCGTCAAAACCGATGCCGGTATGAAACATCCTTTGCTCGCAGGTCGCCCCGCCGCTTGGGACGCACCAGCTGTTCATTTGGATATGATCACAAATATGCCGGGCGATATCACCATATTGGCCCAAAACAGCGTAACGCCGGTCCAAGCGGCCGAAATTCGCCACGACGGCGGCGTGTTTTGGGGTGTGCAATACCACCCCGAATTCAGCCTGATCGAATTGTCGGTTATTCTGGATCGCTACCGGCCGATCTTGCTGGCGGAAGGTTTTTTAGCGTCGGATGAGGCCCATGCCGCTTACGTCCACGAATTAAGGACCTTGGGCGAAAATCCGGCACGGTTCGATCTGGCATGGAAGCACGGCGTTGACGAAGAACTCCTTGATGAGGACCGCCGGCTCACCGAAATCCGCAATTTCATCGCCCATTATGTCAAGCCTACAAAATCCGCGCGGGGTCGCGCTTAACTTTCCCCCAGACAATCGGCTCGGGGGAATTCCCCTTTTGCGAAAAATGCTCTATCCGTTTGCCGCAAGCCTCGGCCTTCCGACTTGTTGGATGGACCGGGGCTTTTTACTGCCAAGAGGATAGTTCATGGGTAACGTGGTCGTAGTTGGCGCCCAATGGGGCGACGAGGGCAAAGGTAAGCTGGTCGATTGGCTTTCCGAACAGGCCGATACGGTGGTTCGCTTTCAAGGCGGACACAATGCGGGCCACACGCTCGTGATCGGCGAGAATGTCTATAAGCTCTCGCTGCTACCCTCCGGCGTCGTTCGTCCGGGCAAACTCGGCGTTATCGGCAATGGCGTTGTGCTTGATCCCTATGCACTCGCGGCTGAAATTGATCGGCTTGCCAAACAAGGCGTCGTGATCAACCGCGATAATCTTCGGGTGGCGGAAAATGCGGCGCTTATCCTCTCCGTCCATCGTGAACTTGATGGTCTGCGCGAATCCGGACCAGTAGGGACCACCATCGGCACCACCAAGCGCGGCATCGGCCCCGCTTACGAAGATAAAGTAGGCCGCCGCGCGATCCGCCTGATGGATCTGGCCGAGCCAGAGACCCTGCCGTCCCGCGTGGATCGGCTGCTGACCCATCACAACACACTGCGCCGCGGCGCAGGCCTGCCAGAATTTGAAGCTGCAGCCATCATCAAGGAATTGTTGGAGATTGCGCCGCGCGTGCTGCCTTTTATGGATGTGGTCTGGCGTCTGATGGATGAGGAACGCCGCGCCGGAAAGCGCATTCTGTTTGAAGGCGCTCAAGGCGCGCTTCTCGATGTCGATCACGGCACCTATCCCTATGTGACCTCGTCCAACACGGTGGCGGGACAAGCGGCCACGGGCTCCGGTATCGGACCGGGCCAAGTGGGCTACGTGCTTGGTATTGCCAAAGCCTATACAACACGGGTCGGCGAAGGTCCCTTCCCGACCGAGTTGCACGACGAAATCGGCGAGCGCATCGGCGTTCGCGGGCATGAATTCGGTACCGTAACCGGTCGCAAACGCCGCTGCGGCTGGTTCGATGCGGTTTTGGTCCGTCAAACCGTCCGGACATCCGGTATTCATGGCATTGCCTTGACCAAACTCGATATTCTGGATGGTTTCGACGAAATCAAAATCTGCACCGGCTATCGATTGGACGGCAAAGAGATTGATTATCTCCCGGCAAGCCAAGCCCAACAGGCCCGCGTCGAGCCAATTTACGAGACGTTTAAAGGCTGGGAAGGCGTTACCGGTGGAGCCCGGACGTGGAAAGACCTTCCCGCCCAAGCCATTAAATATGTTCGTCGCGTGGAAGAATTGATTGGTGCGCCCGTTGCACTTGTTTCAACGAGTCCAGAGCGTGACGATACAATTCTCGTCCAGAACCCATTTGAGGCTTGACGCTCTGAGCCATTCATCGTGAATACCGCGTGATGGTCGATTATTACGCGCTGATCTCGCCCACGATTGAACCACTGGCCAACGCCTCTCCTGCAGAGCGTAGGGTGGTTTATGACCGGCTGGTTAAGATGCTGGATCAGCAATTGCGGGCGGCTGAACCGCCGCGCAGCGATAAAGATATTCTGAAAGAGCGGATCAATCTGGAAGCCGCCATCCGCCGTGTCGAACGCCGGATCATCAACCAACGAAAAAGCACAGCGCCTCATGGCGTAAACCAGACCGAGCCTTGGCTAATCGAACAACCAACCCCGTCCCTCCCCGCGCAACCGGAAGCCGAGGAAATTGTTGTTCCCGTTTCACCGCCTGAGGTCAAAGCACAGCCAAGCGAACAACCGGTCGTCGACCAACCATTGTCGTTTGATAATGAGGCCTCGATCCAATCGGCACCCGTCCCTATCGACGTGCCGACGACTCCGCCACCCATTCAACCGCCCGAGCCGGATGCCAACAAGGCGCATGATGAGGTCACCGAAGGCAGGCCCATTATCACGGCATTGCATAACGGTAGCGGACCAGCATCAGAGCCGGACAATCCTGAGGTCCAAAGGCCTACAAATACCATCATCCCGCAACCCCTTCTGACCGTAGTTTCACCCGTCGAGGAATTGGCAACGGATCTTCGACCCGGCCTTCCAACGATCGGAAGCATGCGGCATCTCGGTGCCGGACTAAGCCAGAACGCGAAGGGGCTTTGGCTCAGAATCGGCATATTGGCCCTCGTTTTGCTGGCCTTAGCATCTGCTATCGGAGGCATCGCCGAATATCTAGCTCAACGCAGCGCCGATCGCGCGTCTAGCCTTAATAAGGCATCGACCGTCGAGATGGGCCCTATGGAGCAGAAAATATCCGACCGCCTGCCCGTTGCGCCGGACGCAGCTCCATCGGTTGCCAACAACCAAGCGGGAGCAACAGCGGCAAATCCGGCATCGCCTTCCGGAGAGACGGGTGAGCCAGATATACTGATCCAAAGGGCTATTTTGCTCGAGGAACCGCCTGGTGGCCTGGGTGATCCGAAGCGAACCATTGGCAAGGTCACATGGAAGCTGGAAACATTGCGCTCTTCCGTCATCAATTCCACCGATATCGGCGCACGGGCAACCATCGATTTAACCGATGCCGGACTTTCTGCCAGTTTCGTTTTCCGCCGCAACCGGGATCCGAGTTCGGCGAATACGCATCTCATCGAAATCACCATGACGCCTTCGGCCGACAATCCAAACGGTAAAGTTCGAAACATAACCATTCCAGAGATGCGAGCGGACGAAAAAACTCGAGGAACAAATCTGGCCGGAATAGCGGTTCCCGTTGCCGACAACATTTTCCTTGTCGGACTGAACGGTTTACCGGACGATATGAAGCACAATATGGAGCTTCTGAGCGAACGAAATTGGTTTATGATTCCGATGCGCTATTCGAATGGCAAGCGCGCTTTGCTGATGTTTGAAAAAGGCAAAACAGGCGAGCGTGTGTTCGAAGATGCCATGCAAACCTGGCAATAAACGTATTTGGAAAATCCGATTATTTGATCATGAGCGCGCGTCTTGTCAACGCGCGCCAATCGCTATGGACGTAGCAACAGGTATTGCCTCGCGCGTAACCAATTGCTCGCGAACGGCCTGTTGAACTTTTTCAAAAGCCCGCACCTCAATTTGACGAACCCGCTCGCGCGAAACATCAAACTCTTCTGACAATTCTTCGAGCGTCACCGGCTCTTCTGCCAAACGACGGGCTTCAAAAATTCGGCGTTCACGCGGGTTAAGAACCGACATCGCATTTTGCAATGCCGAATGACGCCAGGACGATTCTTGATCATCGGCCAAAATGGTTTCCTGATTGGGAGAGTCATCGACCAGCCAATCCTGCCATTCTCCATCGCCATCCGAATCGGCACGAAGCGGCGAATTAAGCGATGAATCACCGCCGAGTCGACGATTCATTTCAACGACTTCGCGCTCTTCAACGCCGAGTTTGGTAGCAATAATCTTAACCTGATCGGGGCGCATATCGCCTTCACCGAGCGCTAATATCTGGCTTTTGGCCTTGCGGAGGTTAAAAAACAGCTTTTTTTGGTTGGCGGTCGTACCCATTTTGACCAGTGACCACGAACGCAAAATATATTCCTGAATTGCCGCCTTGATCCACCACATGGCATAGGTGGCCAGTCGAAATCCTTTATCCGGCTCAAACCGCTTGACCGCCTGCATCAAGCCTACATTGCCCTCGGAAATCACCTCGCCAATCGGCAAGCCATAGCCGCGATAGCCCATAGCAATCTTGGCAACAAGACGGAGATGCGATGTGACCAACTGATGGGCGGCTTCCGCGTCGTCATGTTCGCGCCACCGCTTGGCCAGCATGAATTCTTCTTGCGGCTGAAGCATAGGAAAACGCCTAATCTCGGCTAAATACCGGGATAGGCCGCCTTCCGCTGACATCATAGGCATAGTAGATGAAGCCATTTTAACCTCCGTTACGGACCCATTCCACGCGACGCACGTCATCGATCTGTGGTTGAGCTCCCGTTTGGACACATATAGTGCGCAAAAAAGTGACTGAAAGAGGGCACTCCCTCATTTTCATTTGCAATTTTGCAATTCACTGTCGCAGCGACGATAAGAGTACGCTGAAATCGTTGGGTAGATTACTTTCAAACAGCAGTTCTTCTTTTGAACGCGGATGAAGAAAACCAAGTTCCCGCGCATGCAAGGCCTGGCGTGGAAATGTTTCCACCACATGTCTTGCCGGCCCGTCAAGGCGGGTAGCCTTTGTTCGCATGCCCGAGCCATAAACGGGATCACCCAACAAGGCATGGCCAATGTGGGCCATATGCACACGGATCTGATGGGTACGACCGGTTTCCAGGCGACAGGTAACGAGTGCCGCGACGGGATCATTTTCACGGTCCAAAAAGGTTTCTTCCACGGCGAAATGGGTTATAGCCTCGCGCCCTTTACCGGGCTTGACCACGGCCATGCGTTCGCGATGGGTGGTGGATCGATCGATCGGCGCATCAATAACGCCATGCGGGCGGGATGGAACTCCCCATACCAACGCCGAATAGGCGCGCTGCAAGGGTCCGGTCCGACCGTGATCAGCGAATTGATCGGCCAATCGTTTGTGCGAAAAATCATTTTTAGCCACCACGAGCAAACCCGACGTATCTTTGTCCAGACGATGGACAATGCCCGGCCGCTTGACGCCGCCAATCCCCGAAAGGCTTTCGCCGCAATGCGCAATCAAAGCGTTGACTAAAGTTCCTGTCTCGTGACCGGACGCAGGGTGAACCACAAGGCCAGCAGGCTTGTCGATAACCAAAAGATCGTCATCCTCATATACGACAATCAGTGGAATAGGTTCACCGGCGGGTTCCGGCGGCACGGCTTCGGGTAAATCAAAGGAAACCGCCATGCCCAGTGACAGCTTAAGACCGGGATCGACTACCACCTTATCGCCAATACGGACGCGCCCGTCCAGGATGAGTGCCTTGAGCCGTGTTCGGGAATGCTCGGGCATTTTGACCGCCAAAAAGCGATCAAGACGTTCTCCCGCCTCGGTGTCAGTGACGACCATCTCGCCGCTCTCCGCTGTTATGACAGCGGCAACAACAGCAGGTTCCAAGACCGCCGCAGGAACATTTTCAACAAACATTTTATTTTTACGCATAACGAGATCCGTAGCACAAAAGACCCGCTGAAAGCGAACCAAATCGGCTTGCATGAAATAGGTGTAACGGAACTACCGATCAGCCGTTTGACTGCCCGCACCACCAAGGCTATAGAAAGACCGTCCGCTTAAAGCGCTCTACGCTCCTATCGTCTAGTGGCCCAGGACGTCGCCCTCTCACGGCGAAAACACCGGTTCGAACCCGGTTGGGAGCGCCAATGATTTCAATGGTTTAGTTTAATATTGGGCTAATTGTGTCCCGTTCGTGTCCCGTCTGTGTTTTGGACTTAATAAATTTCTATGTAAATTTTGCAAAGAATCGGCATCATGCTATCGCTGAATGGGAGGTGCGCGGTGGGTGATAGAAACTTTAACTCAGACGACTTGACGGGTCTACCGAAGGTGTCCGCGATACCTGATGAC
>CAIUPE010000007.1 GCA_903900975.1 uncultured Hyphomicrobiales bacterium
AGGCATTCAGCCCATCTTCTGGGTCGAGCAGCCCGCCTATTTGTTGACCTGCGTTATTGTGGCCTGCGCTACCTTCCTTTTTGCCCATATTCTGCATCATCGATATCGCTATCTGTTGTGGTTTGACGCTATCGGCCTTGCGTTATTTGCCGTCACTGGCGCCAACAGCGCGCTTGCTCATGGCGCAAGCCCCAGCATTGCCGTCGCCATGGGGGTTGCAACAGCAACCTTCGGCGGTCTCATTCGCGATATTTTGGGAGGGGAAAGCCCAGTCATTCTGAGTCAGGAGGTCTATATTACGGCAGCCTTAGCGGGTGCGATTGTCTTCGTGGGCTTAGTCGGACTCGGTGCACCGCAAGATGAAGCTGTGGTGATGGGATTTGCCGCAAGCTTCGGGCTTCGAGCGGCCGCCCTCCATTTCGGACTGACTTTGCCACGTTACCGACCTAAAATAGGGCACGATGAAGGCCAATAGGCGGCTTACACGGAAAGTCTTCGTACCCATTCTGGTTTATTTTCCTGCGGCGCCGGACGCTCATCAGGGCAGCCAATGGGGCTCATTTTGCGAGAATGTCCTGCGTACCTTGGAATATATGGGTAAGCGTGGGTGCCAACTGTTCTGACCCATATCGGCTAAGATGAGCTTTATCGAAAAACAATGCGTGCGCTCCGCGCAACAAATCGCACTTCTCAGATTTACAAAAATCTTCTTCGACGTCGATTAGCGTCGCATACCGACTAAAATCATCAGATTTAAATATAGCGAGCGCCGTTCTGTTATCACGTTCAAGCTCGACTTTCGTTTGGCGGATATCATCGTCAATTCCGAGCATGGATAGCTTGGCATAGGATCTCGGAATATCAATTTTGTTTAGCGCACGAGGCGTGCAGCAAACAACATAGACGGAAGCACCGCTTTCCTTAATCTTTTTTACGGTCTCAATCGTGTTCGCATAGAAGGCATCGTACCCTGTTGTCGCAGCCGGGCTATTCTCTGCGATCAAGCGCTGACTTTCTAACTGCGTCCACGCTGCATTAAGGATCACAATTTTCGGCTTAAGACGACTAACAATCGCAACCATAGCGTTTTGATACAACACGCATCTCGAACGGGTTTGATCCCATGTCCCACCGATGCCGATAATGGGTGGGCAAGCATGTAATGCATATAAAAGACCTGCGTATCCAGCTTGACGAGCAGCCACGCTTACTCTGTCCGCTAACGCAGCAGCAAAGCTGTCACCAAACAACAGGAAATCAATCTTTTTCCCCTCAAGACCGAGATGACAATTCTGCGAAACAAAGTCGTCATCACTCGTCGGGTAATCAAGGCACTTATTCCGATATTGTCCAATGTCGGACGAGCTTGCGGTAATTTCGGAAGCGGCCTTTGGAATTCGCTGCGCAAATCCTTCCTCAAAGATACCCGCCGCACCAACCAGCATGAAAACGGCAGCAATACTTCCTAATGAAAAAAATAACGCCCTCGGATTTGGTAGAAGTCTTCCAATTTTTCGGCGAACGGGCGCCTCTAAAAAAATCCAAGTGAGATAAGCCAACGCGATCGAACCGAGGGTGAGTGAGAACATAAGCAACCATGTCGGCTCTCTCAGCGAACGAATACGTGCGAAAGCAAAAAGAGGTTGGTGCCACAAATAGGCTCCATAACTAATTAGCCCAAGTCCAACCATTGGCTTAGCCGAAAGCGCGGATTGCACGAACGTTCCATCCTTTGCGTAGTGGAGGACCGCGCAAGTGCCGAGCACAGGAAGCAATGCATATAAGGACGGAATTGGAGTGGTCTCGTCGAACATAAATACAGAAATGGCGATGGCAATAAAACCTGCCATGGACATGATATTGTCGCGTATGGCCAACGGTTTGCTTGCAACAAACGAACAAAGTCCGCCTGCCATCAGCTCCCACGCCCTTGTTGGAAGAAAATAGAAGTTTTCTGACGGATGATAGCGTGAGACGTATTCGCTTAGCGCTAGGCTGAGCATGGCTATCAACGCCATCGTCCAAATTCCATGACGCCGTCCGAACCTCCATAGAAAGAGGACGGCCACTGGGAACATAATGTAATATTGTTCCTCGACAGCGAGGCTCCACGTGTGCAGCAACGGCTTCAGTTCAGCAGCACTTTCGAAATAGCCACTTTGCCACCAGAACAAGGCATTGGACGCAAACAGACTTACAGACAAGACGCTTGACGAGAATTCAGCCAACTCGATGGGCATCATCCACATCCATGCGAATGGGAGGCAGCACACCATAACGAGGAAGAGAGCTGGCAAAATGCGGCGCGCTCGCCTTTCGTAAAACTCCAAAAAGCTAAAGGTACCAGCCTCTACATCTTTGACGATAATCGTTGTGATGAGATAACCACTGATCACAAAAAAAACGTCGACGCCAATAAAGCCGCCACCGAACATCTTAAATCCAGCATGGAAAAGAATGACTGGAACGACAGCTAATGCACGGAGTCCATCGATTTCTGGGCGGTATTTCAATTCCATACGATCCACTTAATCTACAACTCGATGGCGTTGATCGGATAGGCCTTCAATTGATGCAATGACACGAATTGCTTTTTTCCGTTCAATGCCCTCACGTCGCCTATGACCTCGTGCGACTTGTTCTACTTCGTCGACAGGCCATCATCCCTTTTATTCGACCATTAATTAACTTTTGCCTCGCCCCATAATGAAGTCGAAGACGCCATCTCAATCGGCCAGCACTGTTCTCGTTTCGGCCCAATGACGCAGATGGGCAATTTTTTCACCCATGACGATCGACAAAGGTCGGGTACCGGCAATTTCCTGCATCACATGGTCCGTAGTGGGCGCTTCTTCGCGCCCAAGTGCGATATACATGCCACCAATAACGGCCTGTTCGATTTCGGCTCCCGAAAATCCTTCCGAGGCGGCGGCAAGGTCATCAAGCCGAAAATGATCCGGCTTGATGTTTCGCTTGGATAAATGGATCGTGAAAATATCTCTTCGTGCTTGATACGAGGGTAAGTCGACAAAGAAAATTTCATCGAAGCGACCCTTGCGCAATAATTCTGGCGGCAATCGGGTCACATCATTGGCAGTAGCAACCAGAAACACTCGGCTCTTACGTTCTGACATCCATGTCAAAAGCGTGCCAAGAATGCGGTGCGACAGACCACCATCATTGTCAGATGTCGAATCGTTGATGATGCCCTTTTCAATCTCGTCAATCCACACGACACAGGGCGCAAGCGATTCAGCCTGCCGTAAGGCTTCCGTCAAATTATGTTCGGACTCGCCAACCCATTTATTGTAGAGATTTGCAAAATCGAGATGAATGAGTGGCAATTGCCAAGTGCCCGCTACCGATTTTGCCGCCAGACTTTTGCCTGAGCCCTGCACCCCCAACAAGAGAATGCCCTTTGGTGGATCGACGGAAAGCCCCGTATCTTCGCCCAGAAAGGTCTTTTTTCGAAGTTTTAGCCACACTTTAAGGTGATTGAGACCCGCGACCGACGCAAAATCGCCCGGATCTGCAATAAAATCGATCAAACCTTGTTTGCCTATGTTTTCTCGCTTGAAGGTCTCGATCCGGGAAATGTCTTCGTCTGTAATGCGTCCATCATCCCGAATGGCCATAATAAGGGCGCGCCGGACATCCTCCTCAGACATGCCTGCAAGTGCCTTGATGAGCTTATCTTCCATAGGGCCGGGTTTGAAGAATTTCCGCCCACGCTTCTGGCTCAGCCAACGATAAACTTCCTCGTAATAAATCTCGTGCACCACCTCGGCATCGGGCAGAGAGGGAACAAAATTAACCGCCATACGCTTCAGTTCTTCGGGAAGCTCTATCCCGTAGCCAACCAAAACCAAGGTTCGGGTCGGATGGATAGGATCATAAGCAACTTCCTTCAGCAACCGCTCGATTGCAGCCTGAGCCAAGAAGGATTTAACATCAAAAAGCACATAAACGCCGCTCGGCTGCTCCTTGATGACCCGAAGCGCGTCGGCGAGATCGGTCGTCAGCCATTGGCTGGCTCCAGTCCGCAGGTCGCATAGGCCTTGCGCCGCGGTCCACGTCGAGACGGTCATCTCGCCTGCTTTAGAAAGGTCGCGAAAGTGATCGAGCAAACGCCGCTCTTCAAGCGAGTCAATATGAATAAACTGGCTTTCGGAACGGATCAGCGCGTCAAGTTCGGTTAACGTATCAATCAAAAATGACTCCAGAACATCGCCTGTGAGGGCAACACGGTATGCGGATCGCATCACTTCATAGGCCGACGCTTGTGGCTTGCCTATTTAGGATGGACGCTAGGTTCCATGTCGCCGTTAAACATCAGCTTTTACATCAAATCCATCATGGCATGAAATGGGTTGATCGGCGATGAAATTTAACTTGGCGATGTCATTTAGTCGAAATATCAATGAAGCGATGACACAATACTCGGCATCCGCACTATAAGATTACTGTTTTTTCTTCGTAGCTTGGCCTTTCAGTCGAGCAGCGACTTCCGGCGTCAGATCCGTTTTGCTTGGCTGTGAAACATTTACTTTGGCGTTTTCCAAAGTGCAGCCAACCGCACCATTCCGATTGGCACAAATTTCTACCGAAAAATGATCTTCCCCTGAAAATCCGCGAACGGCCCAATAATTAAATGAAAAATCATCCGTTGTTTTAGCAAACCCATTTTTAGGTTGGGATTTAACAGTCAAACTCGTCAACATGATGTTACCACGGGATCCAAGTCGAAAATCAACGCTACAAAATCCGCTATCCGTTTCTTCCGTCAAATCAATCTCATCCCCGCTAAAATTTAGCGACGAGCCATGGACCGAACATGCCGAATAGGCGTTTGAGGAAATGAAAGTCAGCATGATGACTAAAATTAGTGTGCGCAATTTTGCCTCCTTTCATCCAATAATCGACGGGACGCGGCACAAAACTAACGCTACGGTATTCGAAAAAAAATTGACTATTTTTCAAATTTGTAAAGGAGCAGCGATCAGCAAGTCATCAACGCGATGCTATGAGACAGAAAAATTCACTCCCGCCCGGCCCATTCTTGAAACGCCACCAGCATCGAGTCGGTCTTCAGATCACTTGTCCGCAACGCCCGCGCCAGCGATAGCCCGGCCATCGAGCGGACACGCGACAGCGCAACATAGGTTTGCCCCGGCGCGAACGCCCCATTCACCAGATCGATCCGCACATCATCCAGCGTCAAGCCTTGCGCTTTGTGGATGGTAATCGCCCACGCATAAACAAGCGGCACCTGTTTATAAGAGCCCACCACTTGGCTGGCGATGGTGTGGGAGCCCTCGTCCCAGACCTGCTTGATCTGGTCCCAACTCACCGGCGCCACGACATGCTCCAAGCCGGTTGCATCGAAGCGCACCGAGACTTCATCGGCATCAACCCGGCTGACCGTGCCCAACGAGCCATTGATCCAGCGCCGCTCGGGGTCGTTACGCGTCGTCATCACCCGCGCGCCGATTTTCAATTCCAAATGTTGGGGCACCGGCAATCGGTCCCCCGCCAGATCAAACTTTCCGGCTGTGCTCGCGCCATAGATCGAGGTTTCGCCCGCAATTGCTTGCAGGCCTTGCTGGTTGTATCGATCCGCAGCCGCGCGCGTGGCCGTCAGCAACAGCGGCGTGATGCCCGCGCGGTGCGGCCTGAAGCATTGCGCGTTGAGCGTTTCAACCGCGTGTTCAACGTCTTCGCCGAGCCTTATCGCGTTCAACAGATCAACAAAGGCGCGCTCGTCCTGCCGATGGACTTCATCAAGCGTGATCTTGGTCGTTGCGACGCCTTGCAACGCATGCGCACTAAACGCGTAAGGCGTGACGTAGCCAAGTTGCTCCAGCAGAGGGCCATCTTCTTGCTGCACCACCGGCGGTAATTGCAGAAAATCACCGACCATGACCAGCTGCACGCCACCAAAGGGGCGCTGATCGCTACGGATTTCCCTCAGGCGCATGTCGATGGCATCGATCACATCTGCTCTCACCATCGAGATTTCATCGATCACCAACCGCGTCATGCGCTGATAGATCGGGCCAAAATGTTTGCCCGGCAGCATGTTGCGCGCATCCAAAACTCCGAAAGGGAGTTGGAAAAAGGAATGGATCGTTTGCGCCTCGGCGTTAAGCGCTGCAACGCCCGTGGGTGCGACAACAATCTGCGTCTCCCCACCCGGACGCGCCTTCAGATACCGAATGAGCGTGGTCTTGCCGGTGCCCGCGCGGCCCGTAATCAGAATAACCGGTGCCTTGGCATCGATCGCCGCAAGCGCCTCGGCAACGCCAGAGGTTTGCTCATAGGCAGGATCGGCGTTGAAAACGACCCGACGCGCCGGTGCTAAGGTCTTTGACCCATAGGCGGATGACCCACCAAACCGGCGCGAAGCACGACTTGAAAGCGACTCCTCATCCCTCGGCCCTTCAAACGCATCGAGTGCTGCCAATAGCTGATCAGCCTCGCGACGCTTAGTGGAATTACTCCCGCGCTTGGCCTTTTCGCAATTGCGGCGGAGCTGCACCCGTTCAATCGCCGACATGAAGGGAATCTTGTCGCTAAGGCTCATGCGGATCGGGCTTTCGGTGCGTAATTTTTCAAGCCCACCGCTTAGCTGAATCGGCCTGCGGCGTCACGCCTTCACTTTTGAAACTTGCGATCCCACGCGACCACTAACGCCTTGGCCCGATCGACATCATCTTGCGACATGACGGTCAGGATTTTGTCGCGTGTTCGAACCGCTTTTTCACGCAATTCGGTTTCCCACGGCGCAAGCCTGAAATTAGCAAGGCTTAGCCATCGATACGCCTCGACATAATCAATCGAGACGCCAATTCCGGTGGCATACATCATGCCCAAGGCATATTGCGCATCAGATGAGCCGTGATTGGCTGCCTTCTTGTACCAAATGGCAGAGCGCGCCTCGTCTTTGGAAACCCCTCGGCCGAAGCGATACATTTCGCCGAGGTAAAACTGAGCGGCAGCGTCACCATCATCTGCCAATGGACGTAAAATCGATATTGCTTTGGCGTAATCACCAGTCGCGTAAGCTGCGGCCCCTTTTTCGACCGTGCGCATAAACATTGGCGTGATGGCCAGCGCGACCACCAATCCTCCAACCGCCACAAAGCCGAGCAAGGATGCCCAAACGGCAGTCGTGCGGTTCATTTTGATACCCTTGATCCATTCGACACAATACCGATAATTTTTAAGCGAAATTCGTTCTCAACGCTATGGCCGATGTAGGGGTTTCTGCCAGACCGGCTCCAAATGTCCCATAGTGTGACCCTTGCCTTGGCGTTCGATGAAAAACATGCCCGAATTCGGCCCCTTTCCACACTGACATCAAAATGTCATAAATTGACAGAGAAGGCAGGCTGGGACCTGCGAGGGACGTCAATGAGTTTTACCGTTTTTCTTGCCGTTCTCTTGGGCGCCATTCTTCACGCGAGTTGGAATACACTGGTCAAAGCCGGTGGCGACAAATTGGTTACTACGGCACAGATTGCAGCGGGCTGTTGCGTTATTGCCATTCCAATGCTGCCCTTTGCGCCATTTCCAGCCTGGGAATCATTGCCCTTTCTGACGGGCTCTGCAGTGATTCATATCGGCTATCTCACCTTAATCGGCCTTCTTTATAGAAAGGCCGATCTGTCGGTAGCTTACCCTATTACACGGGGGTCGGCTCCGCTCTTGGCGACGGTTTTGGCAGCCTTGTTTATTCGCGAGTTTCCAAGCCCCTTGGCTCTAGCCGGCGCGATTTTGCTTAGCAGCGGCATATTATGGCTCGCAGCTGATGGCATTCGCAAAGGCGGCATTGATCGCCGAACGCTCACCATTGCCCTGACCATCGCCTGCGTGATCGCCCTCTACACGCTGGTGGATGGCACCGGTGGTCGCCTGTCAGGGCATTCGGTGAGTTATAATATCTGGCTCGAATTTCTGGATGGCGTGTTTTTCATACCCGCGGTCCTTGTCGTTCGCGGCCCATCCTTAGCCCGAGACATACTCAAAGGCTGGAAAGTCGGCCTTCTCGGAGGCGGGGCAGCCTTCGCCTCTTACGGCATCGCGATTTGGGCCATGACCGAGGCACCAATCGGACTTGTGGCGGCCGTACGTGAATCGTCTGTCTTTTTTGCAACCCTCTTCGGCGCGATCTTCTTAGCCGAAAAATTTAGCCGCACTCGGTATATCGCGGCCATCTTTGTCGCCGCAGGGTTAGCAGCGCTGCGATTTGGATAGAAAAAGGGCGGCAATCAACCCAGAAAGATGATTAGCCGCCCGATGGTCGGAAACCTTAAGCGCGAGGCTTCAATAACTTCCGGTTGATCAGCGATTCAGCAATCTGGATCGCATTCAACGCCGCGCCCTTGCGCAGATTGTCCGATACGCACCAGAAGGCCAGACCGTGCTCGACGGTCGAATCCTCGCGGATACGCGAAATATAGGTCGCATCTTCACCGGCCGCGTCATGCGGAGTGATGTAACCACCGGGCTCGCGCTTATCGATCACGAGGCAACCCGGCGCAGAACGCAACAGATTGCGCGCCTCATCAGCTGTAATCGGGTTTTCGAACTCGATGTTCACCGCTTCCGAATGGGCGATAAACACCGGCACGCGTACGCAGGTTGCGGTCAGCTTAATCTTGGTATCAAGAATCTTCTTGGTCTCGACCACCATCTTCCACTCTTCCTTGGTGTAGCCATCATCCAAGAAGACATCGATCTGCGGTATTACGTTGAACGCAATGCGCTTCGGGAATTTCTCGACCTTCACTTCGGTGGCAGAGAAGATCGCGCGCGACTGGTTAAACAATTCGTCCATCGCGTCCTTGCCCGCGCCCGAAACCGACTGGTAGGTCGATACCACAACGCGCTTGATGGTCGCGCGATCATGCAGGGGCTTCAACGCCACAACGAGCTGCGCGGTTGAGCAATTCGGATTGGCAATAATGTTTAATCGGTTCGGATCAGCCATAAAACGGTTCAGCACATCGGCATTCACCTCTGGCACAATCAACGGGACACGCTCGTCATAACGCCAGCACGATGAGTTATCGATCACCAAGCAACCCATCGCGCCAATTTTTGGCGACCAGACCTTGGAGACCTCTGAACCTGCCGACATCAGGCAGATATCGGTTTTAGAGAAATCATGATGCTCGAGGTTTTGAACCTTCAATACCTTATCGCCAAAAGAAACTTCCGTTCCAAGGCTGCGCGAAGAGGCGAGCGCAATAACCTCGTCCACGGGGAACGCCCGTTCGGCAAGAATGGAAAGCATTTCACGACCCACATTGCCTGTGGCGCCGACAACCGCGACCTTGAAACCCATTGGAATGATCCTTCTTAGTGTCTCTGTTCTTTCGCTCCCCTAACCGCAATGTGAGCGGTTTGCCTCTTCCCCGCCGGGGGGAGAGACCGGAGCGAGGACCATGTCAGCGCGTCGCGCCGCCTGTTTTGGCGGTCGACGTTTTCGTCTTCGGTTTTTTGAAGGCGGGGTGAGACATGATAAGGCCACGAGAAAAGTGATGACGCCTCCAAAAATACAGTTATCACGGCCTTGTCAATCACTGCCTGCATAAAAGGCTGTTTTGAGCCCTCGACCTTTGAGCTTTCCTTCGCTATCACGCAATGACAAGCCTCACGGCAACCGGACCTCCATCGTGTCAAAACCTTCCACCTCCCTGCTCTTGCGATTAGCGCCCGCTTTGTTCGTGGCCATTTGGTCCACCGGATGGGTCTCTGCCCGCTATGGCGCGGATTACTCTGATCCGCTCACCTTTCTCGCCGTGCGTTTTGCGTTGGCTGTGGGGGCGATGCTGATTATCATTGGAATTTCGAAGGCGGAATGGCCGACGGGCCGCGACATTTTACACGCCATGATGTCCGGTGTGTTGCTGCATGCCCTATATTTGGGCGGAGTTTGGTGGGCCATCGCTCATGGCGTACCCACCGGCATTTCCGGTCTCGTAGCTGCAATTCAGCCAATCCTTACGGCCTTTCTCGCTCCGCTGATTGTGCGGGAACAAATCGGCCGTCTGCAATGGTTGGGCGTTTTTTTGGGATTTTGCGGGATTGCCCTTGTCCTGGAGCCCAAATTATTGGCGATTGATCCAACCCATTTGAGAGACACGCTCGGCCCATTAGCCATCAATATGATGGCAATGGTATCCGTCACGTTCGGAACCTTTTATCAAAAGCGGTTTATTCCAAAGGGTGATTTGAGAACGGTGACGGCACTGCAGTATGCGGGAGCCCTTCTTGTCGTTACGCCGCTCGCTTTTCTGCTTGAGCCGATGCGAATGGAATGGAATGTGCCACTTATCGCGGTTATGGCCTGGTCAGTATTGGCTTTGTCACTCGGTGCCATCGGCCTTCTATTGCTGCTTATTCGCGAGGGCGCCGTTTCGCGTGCAGCAGCCTTAATCTATCTCGTACCCCCGAGCGTGGCCGTGGAAGCCTATCTGGCTTTTGGTGAGACCCTGCAATGGATCCAACTAGCAGGTCTTGGCTTGACCGTCGTCGGCGTAGCGCTCGCGACGCGACGCCGTTAAAAAGTTAATGTAGATCAACGCAACTTAGCCGACCTCATGCGCATTATCCTCGGCACCATCCATTATCCGAGGATTGCCATCATGACCTATGCCCACCTCTCGACCGGAACCCACATTATCGTCGGCGATGGCAAAAAAGCCCTGATCCTGCTTAATGAAGGTACGGCAGCGTCTCCTATGTTGACCGTCGAGACTGTTTTAGGCCAGAAAAATGCATCCAACCAAGCGATGGGCACGGAACGTCCAAGCCGACATTTTGCCAGCATTGGCCCGCGTAGCGGAAGCGCGGAGCCGACCGACTGGCACCAATTGGCTGAAGACCGGTTCGCTCACGATATTATTGCCGGCCTTGTTACCTTGGCTGAACGGGAAAAACTAAAGCGGCTTGTTCTTGTCGCTCCGGCACGAACCCTTGCTGAGCTGCGTCGGGCCATGCCGCAGGACTTTGCCAAACTGATCGTTGCGGAGATCGTCAAAGATCTCACCAAGCATTCGATCCCCTCGATTACCGAGCACCTCATGATCGAATTGGCAGCTTGACCACGACCACCTATTTCAAAGAAATGTCCCAGATAATTTCATTTCGACGCCAGAAAAATGGCTGCCAAGGCGGATCATAATAGGCATAAGCCGGTTCACCGACCGGCTTTAGTCCTTTTGTCCTGAGCCATGCGGACAGTTGATCCCGATGGGTGGCAAAATTGCTGTCCGTCCATAATCCGTTGAACCTCAAAACAGCCGCACGGCGAGCAGGTAGGGCGATAATATCAATCCTTCGATCACCCGGTTTAGGTAGAGTGCTGAGAGTAAAGCCGGTCGGCATCATGAAGCGAACCTTCCACTCGGCCGCGTCATTGGTGACGGACGTCTCACCGCCCGGCAAGGATGCCGTTAATGCTCCCGACCGGATTTGGGTGATAGGTGCGGTCATCGCTATTTTTTGATTTGTCTCATTGTCGCCCGAGATATAGCCCGACATCAGATCAAAACCGGCCCTTACAGCTCCGTCCCGATCGCCTGCAAAGGACATTTCGGCCACCAAAGTCGGAGCATAATCTCGGATTTCAACATCGCCATCCTGACTGACCAGTTTAAAGCCAGGTTCATTTACCTCGGCCAATGCGATCCCCATGTTAACAGTCGCGCCCAATAAAATGAGCGCGACCACATTTACCATCAAAAGGGTGATACGATGGACCATAGAGTTCAATAAACTCCCAGAAAATCGCGCTTACCGACTTCAACGCCGTTATGACGTAGAATATCATATGACGTTGCGGCATGAAAGAAAAAATTTGGCAGGGCTCCATGGCGTAAATAGGTCAGGGCATTGAACGTCCTCGGCTCTGGGCGCATCGGAACAACGATATCGCGGCTTTCCGCTCCAACAAATTTTTCCTTTGGGATCGAACCAATAAAAGCGAGCGTCTTTTCAATGCGGCCATGAAGTTCAGCAAAGGTGGCTTCGGTGTCGGCATAGCTTGGTACGTCAACGCCAGCGATACGAGCGCTACCACCTTTTGCGAAATCGGTAGCCAATTGCACTTGCCGTGCGAGCGCGAACATATCGGGCGCGAGGCGGGCATTCAAAAAGACCGAGTGGTCAATTTTCTTGGCATCGGCATGCGCCTCGGCCTTTTTCAGAATTTCAGCAAGAGCCGAGAGCGACTGAACAAAAACTGGAACGGAGAGGTCGTAAAGCGACAGGGTCATAGAACATTATCCTTTTTAAAACGGGCAAAAGCGAATCGGCATTTTTCGCCGCTCGCAATCATATATACGCGGTTCGTTGTAATTGGATATTCGGACACCGAACAAATCGCCGGCTCGCAGTGGAAGACGCATTGGGATGAACCCAACCCGGCAGATCTTGCATTATCCGTAGAAAACTTTTAAGCGAATGTTCTCTGACGGAACGGGGTTTTGCCTTTGCTGCCGTGGGGGGCTGTAGCTCAGTTGGGAGAGCGCCTCGTTCGCAATGAGGAGGCCAGCGGTTCGATTCCGCTCAGCTCCACCAAATATCGGTTACCCGTTCATAATTTCAAGCGGATTTTTGTGCTTTGCATCAGACGATCAAACCTGCGTCAGGCAGTGATATGTGCTAGCCAGATTGATATAATCCGCCTTACAGGCTATGCTCTAAATAAGTATTTTTGTGTGATGTCTTGATGATGTGGAGTAAAAAAATGTTTGCTTGAAAATTCGAGATATCGACCTTATTGGTTATTGTCCCTTTGGCAGTTCAGGCTGCTGATTTACCTGCTGCAAAGCCAGCCGCCAATGTTGCAACACCGACGGTGCCAACGGTTCAAAATCAGCCCTACAATTGGGGTGGATTTTACGTGGGTGCGTTGGCCGGTTACGCTGACAGCGACGTTAAAGTTTCTGATATTAACTTCGAAGGGCAGCCGGCCGATCTTCCATTTTCTGTCAAGATGACGGGCGGCCAGTTTGGTGGTGTTGCAGGCTATAATGCTCAGAATGGCAATCTCGTTTACGGTTTGGAAGGCGATCTTTCTTACGG
Source organism: uncultured Hyphomicrobiales bacterium (assembly GCA_903900975.1). Lineage (GTDB taxonomy): Bacteria > Pseudomonadota > Alphaproteobacteria > Rhizobiales > Beijerinckiaceae > CAIUPE01. The sequence continues at coordinate 13,096 of CAIUPE010000007.1, forward strand.
CAACGTTCATGGCTCTGACAGCACCTATCTCAACGTTGATGGTGTGAATTTTTCAAGCGAAACTGAAATGAAAGTGTTTGGCTCAGCCCGAATGAAGGTTGGCTATGCGCTCGATAAAGTTCTGATTTACGGAACAGGCGGTTTGGCCTTCGGTAGCGTCGAAGGAACCGTGCACGATCATTATTACGCGACAGTCGTGACCACCCAAGATACACTCTCGATGTTCGGATGGGCCTTAGGTGGCGGCGCCGAATTTGCTTTCAACAATCAATTCTCCTTGAAAGCAGAGTATCTTTATTATGATCTCGGGAGCATGAGCATGTCGATGGACCAGGTCTCAGCGGGCTATAGCGGCGGCTTGAATTCCATGACCGCGAAAACCGATGTGACGGGTAGTATTGTTCGGGTTGGTTTAAACTATCGTTTTTAAATTGATCGGCTTTATTTCGCCGATTGTATTGTATCAAATAT
>CAIUPE010000008.1 GCA_903900975.1 uncultured Hyphomicrobiales bacterium
CAGCGGGTGGAATCATACGAAAGTTCTTTGTAAGTTCGTCGCGCTACGATCGAAAAAAGGCGGCTGAGACAATACCGAGACAATGGTTTGCCGAAAGTCGCTAAGTTATTGAAATGCCGGATTAGCTCAGCGGTAGAGCAGCGGTTTTGTAAACCGAAGGTCGGGGGTTCAATCCCCTCATCCGGCACCAACTTTTACAATCACTTACGGCTGAATTTCTGGAACTGTTCGGCAACGCGTTTTGCCGGGCTGTAATTTGGGCTATAAAAAATCAACGGCAGCGTCTGGGGCTCTTGCAAATCATGCGAGTGTTCTCCTCGAAGACCTATCCGGGCGTTACGCGCCGACCGAATGGGCGCAACGTGCCATCGGCGCCTTCACGCGGTATCGGGCCGACCGTGTCGTGGCCGAAACCAACTTCGGCGGGCAGATGGTGGAAGCGACGCTGCGAGCCGTAGACGCGACGGTGCCGTTCACCGCCATTACCGCATCGCGCGGCAAGGTTCTACGGGCTGAGCCTATATCGGCGTTCTACGAGCAAACCCGCGTGCATCATGTCGGCACCTTCGCCGACCTCGAAGACCAGATGTGCGGGTTTGCATCGGACTTTAACCGTGCGACCGCAGGCTACTCACCCGACCGTGTCGATGCGTTGTGTTTTGCGCTCAGTGAATTGTTGGGCGGCGAATGTTTTGCGGGTTGGGTGGAATTTTATGGCCAGCAAGCGCGCATCGCCCATGGCCTAAAGCCCCCTATGGCCCTTCCACCGCCACCGGCAAAAAATCTGGTGCTAGCTAATATGCTCGAAACTATAACAATGAAGGCGCCGACGCCTTGGGCCGATTATTATGTCGGCATCCGCCGATACACCGCTAACAATGATGGTATCATCAAGGACGTCGATCCAAATCACGTTGAAGCGATGCGTCGGCACGGGTGTGAGATTGATAGCGTATTTCCGCCTAATTTCTAGGAAATCTGTCGCACAGCAGTTCGAGTTACGGCGGTAAGAAATGGTTGCATCTGCGCGCGCTTTTATAGAATCCTAGCCAAGCATTAGGGTATGGAGAATGAAGATAAACAGGGCGGAGTTTGTCGGTCTTATCGGTAGTATTGCGTTCGCGTTGCTAAGCGAATGCGCTATTGCGCAAACTGGTTCCGGGTCGCCCTTTTTACGACCGGAAGGTTCGCATTCTTCGAACCCACCGAACGCTCCTTGCGATATACAATTTCCGTCAAAAATGCCGGTGCGGTGTTGGGTCGGCCAGCAATTTGTGGTGCTGCCAATAGACCCATTGTTGCGAAGCTATGGCTACCAAATGATCGATGGCGGGTCAGGACAATATGGACACCCGTCGTACGACGAGCTGGTCGGAAAGTCAGTTACGGTCACGAAAGTCATATGGCAGTTGGTTGCTGCCGCTCTCCCGGATAGCGGCAATTGGGTTGTGACCTTTCGGGACGATGCTTCCGGAAAAATTTACAATACGCGAGCCATAACTCTTCCTAATGAGGCACCTGAGGATGCAAAGGTTGATCATCTTGCATTGTTGCGAGACCTGAAAGGGGCTCGCGACCGTTACCTTGGCAAAACATTTTGGATGACGGCGGGCTGGCTTCCCCAACTTGG
>CAIUPE010000009.1 GCA_903900975.1 uncultured Hyphomicrobiales bacterium
ATGGGTCACTTCTGGGTGGAACTCAACACGATCGGGTCCTTCTGCCCAAATATAGAACCTGGATGGCTAACTATGCTGTGTCGGTTTTAAGCATCATCTTTCGATTTGGGCATGACCATGGGTTGATGGAGTCAAATCCTCTTCGGGAGCGCGTTCGAAAAATCAGAGCGAAGGATAAACAACCGGCCAACAGACCTTGGACAGCTGTTGAGAGGCAAATCGTACTTGAAAATGCGCCGAACCATGTTCTTTTGCCAATAGCACTTGCGATGTGCACGGGGTTGAGGAAGGCTGACATTTTTTCGATTACGACATCCGCCATATCCAATGGACAAATCATCGTCAAAACGTCGAAACGCGGTGTTTCTATTAAATTGCCTGTCCATCGAATCTTGGCCATTGCGTTAGAGAGACGTCCGAAAGTTGATACGCTTCAGATAGCCGTTCGCTCCGATGGAAAGCCATGGACAGCGGACGGGTTTGACACTGTTTGGCATAAGCTCAAAAAAAGGCTTGAAGGCGACGGTAAGATTGAAAAAGGGCTCACCCTTCATGGTCTCCGCCACACGTTAGGGACACTACTTAAAGAGGCTGGCGCGGGTGATGGCGAGATTGCCGATGTTCTCGGTCAGTCGACCACGGCTATGGCCCGGCATTATAGTCGAGACGCGGGCCTTTCCGATAAGATGCAGGATGTGGTTATGGGTCTTGAGTTGGTCACAAATCGTTAAAATAAAGTTGGCTCAGAGGTCAAAAATTGAGAGCAAAAAGACCAAACCCTGAACAAAAGTGTCAAATTCGATTTCAAAAAGTGTCAAACTTTTTTTGGTAACCCTAGCTAAGTCATTGATATTAATGGTGCCCAGGGGCGGGATCGAACCACCGACACTGCGATTTTCAGTCGCATGCTCTACCAACTGAGCTACCTGGGCGTTCTGCGAGAAAACGCTGAACAGGCGGGCGTTATAGTGGGTAGGAACGGTGCTGTCCAGCCTATGCGACACGATTCTTCTCGTCGCGTGTTTTTGGCCTAAAGCTCAGTCACGGAACAGAACTTCACAATCGGTGCGGCCAAAGGCGATTTCATCGTCCACTTCAAGTGCGACGATAGCAGGTGCTTTTAGGCTATATTCGGCTGATTCTGCCAGATAGCGTTGGACATAAAGGCGGGCGCGTCGCGTAAGCGCAGCCCGGCGAGCGCGTGCGGTCCGCATTTCTGCGGCGGTCAAGGTATCTCCGTCGGTAAAGCCCTTGAATTCAGGCTGAAACGTTAGAGCTTCTGTGTGGTTCATTGCCAACCTCCGAATCAGGTAACCGAATCGTTAACAAAAGTTTGATGAAGGTCGATGACAATCATATGAATGGTTGGGCGGCGTGCTGGTCCGAATTGCTAAGGTAGGCGGGCAGCGGGATTGAATAGGCATTTCGCAGATTGATCGACGAATAATATATTTCGATTTGGACGCCACGGCGTGCTCGTGCTAGGAGCCGCCTCACAAGGGAGCGAGTCCACCGAGCCGCGCATTGCCGTCGGGTTTAGGGTGGATCGGAGGTCTCGCCCCGTCTCGTATCTGGCCCCGTCTTGTTTGGCCTCTTTAGAAAGCGTCCTCACCCATGAACGATCTTGCCGCATACCGCGCGTCACGCCTGTCGAATTCATTCTTTTCCGCATCCCTTGCTGATCGTGATCCTGAAATCGCGGAAGCGGTGCGGCTGGAACTTGGTCGTCAACGCGACGAAATCGAGCTGATCGCATCGGAAAACATTGTTTCGCGTGCCGTTCTTGAGGCGCAGGGCTCGGTGATGACCAATAAATATGCCGAGGGTTATCCGGGGCGGCGTTATTATGGCGGTTGCCAGTTTGTTGATATTGCCGAAGACCTCGCAATCAAGCGGGCGTGCCAGTTGTTCGACTGCAAATTTGCCAATGTGCAGCCCAATTCCGGCAGTCAGGCCAATCAGGCCGTCTTTCTCGCGCTGTTACAGCCGGGCGACACTTTTATGGGTCTCGATCTCGCAGCTGGCGGTCACTTGACCCATGGTGCGGCACCGAATGTGTCGGGCAAATGGTTCAAGGTTGTTTCCTATGGCGTCGAGCCGGAAACCCAGACGATCAATATGGATAAGGTCGAAGCGCTTGCACTGGAAGCTAGGCCGAAATTAATCATCGCTGGCGGCTCGGGTTATGCTCGTCATTGGGATTTCAAGCGTTTCCGTGAAATCGCCGACAAGGTTGGCGCGTATTTCCTCGTTGATATGGCGCATTTCGCGGGCCTTGTTGCGGGTGGCGCCCATCCCTCACCGTTTCCGCATGCCCATGTTGCAACGTCGACAACGCACAAGACGCTCCGGGGGCCGCGCGGTGGTATCATCTTGTCGAATGACGAGGATATCGCAAAGAAGATCAATTCAGCCGTATTCCCTGGCATGCAGGGTGGTCCATTGATGCATGTGATTGCGGCTAAAGCGGTGGCCTTTGGCGAGGCTTTGACGCCCGAGTTCAAATCCTATGCTCGCGCCGTGGTCGAGAACGCGTCGGCGTTGGCAGATACGCTAATCCAAGGTGGTTTTAAGATTGTCACTGGTGGCACCGATAACCATCTGATGCTGGTCGATCTTCGCCCTAAAAGCATCACGGGCAAAGCCTCAGAGGCGGCACTTGGTCGTGCGCACATCACGTGCAATAAAAACGGCGTGCCGTTTGATCCGGAAAAGCCGACCATTACTTCGGGAATTCGCCTTGGTACGCCTGCGGCAACCTCGCGTGGTTTCGGCGTCGAGGAATTCCGCGAGGTTGGTAAACTCATTGTCGAGACGCTGGATGGACTCTCGAAAAACGGTGAATCGGGTAACGGCGAGGTCGAGGCGTCCGTTAAGGAGCGAGTGCACGCGCTGACAAAACGGTTCCCGATTTACGGCTAAGCGAGGTTCGGTGTGCGTTGCCCGTATTGCGGAAGTGTTGAGAGTCAGGTGAAGGATTCCCGTCCCGGTGAGGACGGTTCCGTTATCCGGCGCAGGCGCGTCTGCCCTGATTGTGGCGGACGCTTCACCACGTTCGAACGCGTGCAATTGCGCGATTTGACCGTTCTGAAGCGGTCCGGTCGACGGATTCCGTTCGAGCGCGACAAGCTGATGCGCTCGATCGAGATTGCTTTGCGCAAACGCCCTGTCGATCCGGAGCGAACCGAGCGGATGGTCAACGGTATTGTTCGCCAACTCGAGAGCCTTGGGGATGGCGAAGTTACCAGCCAAACCATCGGTGAATTGGTCATGGAGGGGCTGAAAGGCCTCGATGACGTTGCCTATGTCCGCTTTGCCAGCGTCTACCGAAATTTCCGCGAGGCGAAGGATTTCGGTGAATTGCTTGACCAATTATCAGCGGATGAGGAAGCGGGCGAGCGGCAAGTCATCAAACCCGACGAAGGCTAAGCTTGATGCAAGCAGCGGCTATAGATGAAGCGATGATGCGGCACGCGCTCGTTCTGGCAAGACGCGGTCTTGGCCGAACATGGCCTAACCCGTCGGTTGGTGCCGTCATTTGGCGGATGCAAGGCGACCAGCCGATTGTTGTCGGTCGGGGCTATACGCAACCGGGCGGGCGACCGCATGCGGAGACACAAGCTATCGCTATGGCCGGTGAGGCCGCTCACGGCGCCGCGATGGCGGTGACGCTTGAACCTTGTTCCCATCATGGCAAAACACCACCTTGCGCGGAAGCTATTATCAGGTCGGGTATTAGCCGTGTAATCTCAGCCATAGAAGATCCGGATCCGCGCGTGAAGGGCAGTGGTCATGCCTTATTACGGCAAGCGGGCGTGGCGGTTGAAACGGGCCTGCTTGAGGATGAAGCGCGTGCGCTGAATCTTGGTTTCATCCATAGGGTGATTGATCACCGGCCGCTGGTTACCTTAAAACTGGCGCAAACGTCGGACGGTTTTGCCGGTGTTACAGGGCGGCAGTTGATGGTATCATCGGCAGCTTCCAAACATCGTGTTCATCTGGCGCGGGCTGCCCATGATGCGATCATGGTTGGAATTGGAACGGTATTAGCGGATAATCCCGATCTGACCTGTCGGCTTCCGGGTATGATGCAGTTTTCGCCGGTCCGGATTGTGATCGATACGCATCTGAATACGCCAATCGATAGTCGTCTGGTCGAGACTTGCCAGTCGGTGCCGACATGGATAGTGGCCGGGCCTAATATTCCGTTCGAAAAGGCGGATGCACTTAGGGCTCAGGGCGTTGTCATCGAGCAAGTGGAGCTTGGTTCGGATCGGCGTGTTGATCTTGGTTTGGCGCTGCAGCGATTGGCCGAGCGGGGCCTCACGCGTATTTTGAGCGAAGGTGGCCCTTTGCTTGCCGAGGGGCTTGCAAAAGTTGATGTGGTCGACTGTGTGTCCCTCTATACCAGTCCCGAACCATTGGGGCGGGATGGAAATTTGGCCGTTCTTCCGGGCTTAAAAAAGGCTCTTGGCGATAAAAAGCGGTTTATGGTGTCTAAGCCTGTTGCAAGTGGCCGAGATACGTTGGTTCAATATAAGCGGAGAGGCTGATGTTTACGGGAATTGTTACGGATATTGGCGTTATCCACGAGGTCAAGGATCATGATTCGTCGCTCCGGCGTATCCGTATTCACGCCGCCTATGATGCTTCAACTATTGCTATGGGCGCCTCCATCGCGTGTTCGGGAACGTGCCTAACGGTGGTAGGCTTCGGCTCGCGTTCTGAGGGCGGGTGCTGGTTCGATATCGATGCGGCAGCCGAAACGCTGGCGCGTACGACCGTTGGTACGTGGCAGGTTGGTACCCGCATCAATCTAGAACGCGCCTTGAAAATTGGCGATGAGCTTGGCGGGCATCTCGTGTCGGGTCATGTTGACGGGGTCGCCGACGTGATTGCACGCGATGATATCACTGATAAATCGGGCACTTCTTGGGGGGCAACGGCGAAGTTTTCGATCCGTGTGCCGAGGGAACTGGCCAAATTTGTTGTCGAGAAGGGCTCGGTGGCACTCGATGGCACTTCCTTGACGATTAATTCGGTTGATCGCGACGTGCTGACCGTTCTTTTGATCCCACATACATTGGAAGTAACTACATGGGGTGCTGTGACGGCGGGCAGCAAACTGAATATCGAGGTTGATCAAATGGCCCGTTATGCTGCCCGGCTTGCCGAAGCGCATGCGCAAGGGTACTGAGACGCTTCAATTTGTCATGAAGGATCCATTCTATGGCCGGACCACGTCAAGCTGCCTCATCTGTCGAGCCGATTGAGGATGCGCGCGTATTAATTGTCGAAGCGCGGTTTTATGATGAAATGGCGGATGAATTATTGCAAGGCGCGTTGGCTGCGGTCAAAGCCGTGGGAGCCGATTGTACCGTTGTAACGGTTCCGGGTGCGTTGGAAATTCCCTCCACGATCGCGATTATGCTGGAAGCGGCTTCAGCCCATGGTAAGCCGTTCGATGCTGTTGTCGCCCTTGGAACAGTTATCCGCGGCGAAACCGGTCATTATGATATCGTCGCGGGCGAAAGCTCGCGCGCCTTGATGGATATCTCTGTTGCCTATGGCATGCCGCTCGGCAATGGCATTTTGACGGTCGAAAATGAGGATCAGGCTTGGACGCGCGCGCGCGTCAACGAGATGAACAAAGGTGGCGGAGCGGCGGAAGCAGCGTTGGCAGTTTTGCGCATCAAGCGTGCAGCGATCGCCGGAGTACTCTGAATGTCGCGTGGCGAGTTACGTTCATCGGCGCGTTTGGGGGCCGTACAAGCCCTCTATCAGATGGAAATTGCAGGTAAGGATATTGGCGACGTCATTGCGGAGTTCGAGGCGCACTGGCTTGGCCAAATTGTCGACGATATCGAAATGAAGCCAGCCGAAACGGCGTTTTTTCGAAGCCTTGTGGAAGGCGTTGTCAAAGACCAACGAATGATTGATCGGAAGATCAACGATGCTCTGGTTAGTGGTTGGCCATTAGCCCGGATTGAAGCAGTGTTGCGGGCCATTTTGCGCTCCGGCTGCTTTGAACTTTTGCGCCGTAAGGATGTTCCTGCAAAAGTCGTTATCCGCGAATATGGCGATATTGCCCGCGCTTTTTATGAGGGCGAAGAGGTAGGCCTGATCAGCGCCGTGCTAGATCGGTTGGCCCATGACATGCGGCCGGATGATTTTTGATCCAAATTTGCCTAACTTTGGCGTATTAGTCGCTGCTTAAAAGTAAGTGTGTTAGCTAGGAATGAAGATCAGCGCCAGAGATCGGACTCCATCGACGATCGATGCCGATGAGGGCAGTTTGGTTTGGTTGTAAGTGAGTGTGCAATGTTAGCGTATCGCGTGACAGGCGGAGAACTGAGGCTCATGGCCGCGAACGAGGATCGACCATCGGAGGACACGCTGATCGAGCGTTATTTTGCGCCGCTTGCTGGTCCGGGTGGTCTAAAACTTCGCGACGATGCCGCGTTGATTGCTCTTGCCGAGGGACACGAGCTGGTGACGACGGTCGATATGGTTGTTTCTGGTACCCATTTTTTTGCAGATGATCCAGCAGATGCGATTGCCGAGAAGGTGCTCGGCGTCAATCTCTCGGATTTGGCAGCCAAAGGCGCAAAGCCCTTGGGCTTCTTGCTAGCCATGGCGCTACCGAGCGATTGGAATGAGGATTGGCTCGCTCTTTTTTGCAAGGGACTGGGCAAATCCGCATTGAAATACGGATGTTCGTTGCTCGGTGGCGATACGACGCGAACCAAAGGGCCATTGGTCCTTTCGCTGACTGCCTTTGGCGCGGTCCCGAATGGAACCATGGTTCCCCGCACGGGAGCTAAACCAGGTGACCTGATCGCTGTGACGGGCAGCATCGGCGATGGGGCGCTTGGACTCAAAATTCGGGCAACCCCAGAACTTGATTGGGTTGATGCCTTGAATGAGCGCGATTTTGCTTTTTTACTTGACCGTTACCTTCGTCCCCAACCGAGAACGGCATTCGCCGAGGCCCTCAGAACTTCGGCCCATGCCGCTATGGATGTATCGGATGGGCTCGTAGGTGATCTTACAAAAATGTTGAGGGCATCGGGTGTGACCGGAATCCTTCGCATTGAGGATGTGCCGCTCTCTTCAGCGGCCCGCGCGGCCATCGCATATCATCCGGGCTTACTTGCAGATGCTGTTACCGGTGGCGATGATTACGAGGTCCTCTTTACCCTTCCTCCGGAACGCTTCGAGATGCTGCAAGCCCGTGCCCGGGTGTCGGGATTACAGATTACAGTGATCGGCGAGGTTAGAGCCGGGACGGCACCATTGTCGGTAAGCCATCATGGTGAGACTTTTCTGACGCGCTCGCCCTCCTATAGCCATTTTTGATCAAGGATATGCCGGTGGTTGCCATTATGTCGTCGAACGCGGGTGATCGGCTGGCGCGGCGTAATGCGCTTTTGTTGGCTTTGGCGACGGCGCTGGCTGGAGGGAACGCCATCGTTATCTTCGCGACAGCAGCGATTGTCGGAGCCGAACTGGCTCCTGATCCAGCTTACGCAACCATCCCAATCTCTTTTTATGTGGTCGGTATGGCCGTAGGCACGCTACCGATAGGCTATATAGCCCGTAAATATGGCCGGCGTGCAGCTTTTGTGACCGGAACGGTGGCAGGCATATTGACGGGACTACTTGCCGCCGCTGCTGTCGTTTACGGCCTCTTCCTGTTGTTATGTTTGGCAACCTTTTTTGGTGGTATATATGGCGCGACGGCGCAGTCTTATCGGTTTGCAGCGGCGGACACCGCGAGTGAAGCCTTCCGCCCGAAGGCGATTGCATGGGTGCTGGCGGGCGGTATTTTAGCTGCTATCTTAGGAGCTCAACTGGTCACCCGCACCATGGATCTGTGGCAGCCTTATCTGTTTGCGGCGAGTTATCTGGTGCAGGCTGCCCTTGCGGCGCTTTCTATGGTCGTTCTTTTATTTGTAAAGGCCCCGCCATCGAGCATGGCCGTAGCCCAAGATGTCCGTCCGTTAAAAAATATTATTCGTGCACCGCTATTTATTGCGGCCGTTATTTGCGGCATCGTCAGCTATGGGCTGATGAATTTTTTGATGACGTCGGCCCCCTTGGCGATGAAGATTTGTGGCCATGACGTCACCCAATCCAACCTCGCCATCGAATTTCACGTCTTAGCCATGTATGCACCAAGCTTTTTCACCGGATCGCTAATCGCGCGTTTCGGGGCGGCGCGGATTATCGGAGTTGGTATGCTGTTGATTATGCTGGCCGCCTTTATTGGCGTATCCGGCATAACGGTACCGCATTTCTGGGCGAATATGATTCTTCTAGGCGTAGGTTGGAATTTCGGATTTATTGGTGCAACGGCGCTCGTAACCGAGACACATCGCGCTTCCGAGCGGACAAAGGTTCAATCTTTCAACGATTTTCTTGTCTTTGGCACAATGGTCGTTGGTTCTTTTTCTTCTGGTCGAATTTTAATGGATTTTGGCTGGACAACCGTCAATTTGGTGGTCTTTCCACTCGTTTTAGCGGGATTTCTTGCTTTGTATTTGTTCAATGGGCGACGGGCACCCGCCGCAGCCTAGTCGCTAGCATCGAAAGTCGGATTTGCCAGACGCAAACATTTTTGGCACAACCGTGAGCGGAACTAGGCCAAATTCTGGAGGGCTAAGACCATTCTAAAGGGTCAACCCAACGGCGGTCTCTCATAAAAAAGAAACCAGAGGATAGGAACAGCATCATGACATTGGGCTTAATTATCTTGGGAGGGCTTTTAGCGCTCGCCTATGGAATTTGGGCAATCGCCGACGTTAATAGTCGCGATGCCGGTAATGCGCGCATGCAGGAAATTGCAGCGGCCATTGCTGAAGGCGCACAGGCCTATCTCAAGCGGCAATACACGACGATTGCGATTGTAGGCGTGGTGCTCTTCGTCGCCATCCTTTTCCTGCTCGGCTTGCAAGTTGCCATCGGCTTCTTGATCGGCGCCGTGTTGTCGGGTGCTGCTGGCTTTATCGGCATGAATGTGTCGGTGCGGGCCAATGTGCGGACGGCGCAGGCTTCTTCGCAGTCGCTGGCCGCTGGTCTCGACGTCGCCTTCAAGGCGGGCGCTGTAACCGGCATGCTTGTGGCTGGTTTGGCGCTGCTTGGCGTAGCCGTCTATTACTGGATGCTTACCGGTCCAATGGGCCTTGCACCATCTGACCGTACGGTTGTTGATGCGCTCGTGGCGCTTGGCTTCGGTGCGTCGCTGATCTCGATCTTCGCCCGTCTTGGCGGCGGTATATTCACCAAGGGTGCTGACGTCGGCGCCGATCTCGTCGGCAAGGTTGAAGCCGGTATTCCGGAAGATGATCCCCGCAATCCTGCAACGATCGCCGATAACGTCGGTGACAATGTCGGCGATTGCGCCGGTATGGCCGCCGATTTGTTCGAGACCTATGCGGTAACCGTTGTCGCCACCATGGTTCTCGCCTCGATCTTCTTCGCAGGCCAGAGCGTGTTGGCATCCGCCATGCTCTATCCGCTCGCGATTTGCGCGACGTGCATCGTGACCTCGATCATCGGCACCTTCTTCGTGAAACTCGGCGCTGATAATTCGATCATGGGCGCGCTCTATAAGGGCCTGATTGCAACCGGCGTTCTCTCGGTCGGTGGTCTTTGGGTTGCTACAAACCAGCTCGGCTGGGATGTCATCGGCAAGGCCAATGGCATGGATATTACCGGCAAAAGCCTCTTCATCTGCGGCTTGATCGGTTTGGTTGTGACCGGACTGATCGTCTGGATCACCGAATACTACACGGCAACCGGCAAGCGTCCGGTTGTGTCGATTGCACAGGCATCGGTCACCGGCCACGGTACAAACGTGATCCAAGGCCTTGCTATCTCGCTTGAATCGACTGCTCTCCCAGCGCTCGTCATCGTTGGCGGCATCATTTCGACCTACCAGCTCGCCGGTCTCTTCGGTACCGCTATCGCGGTGACGACGATGCTTGGTCTTGCCGGCATGATCGTAGCCCTCGACGCTTTCGGCCCCGTGACCGACAATGCCGGTGGCATTGCCGAAATGGCGGGTCTGCCAAAGGAAGTGCGCCACGTTACCGACGCGCTCGATGCGGTTGGCAACACGACCAAGGCTGTTACCAAGGGTTACGCCATTGGTTCGGCTGGTCTTGGCGCTCTGGTGTTGTTCGCAGCCTATACGAACGACATTGCGGCCTTCACCAAGGCTGGCGTGCCTTACTTCAAGGATATTGGCGTGGTCTCGTTTGATCTGGCCAACCCTTATGTTGTGGCAGGTCTGATCTTTGGCGGTCTGATCCCTTATCTCTTCGGCGGTATCGCAATGACGGCTGTTGGCCGCGCTGCTGGTTCGGTCGTGGAAGAGGTTCGCCGTCAGTTCAAAGAAAAGCCAGGCATCATGGCCGGTACCGACAAGCCCGATTATGCCCGTGCGGTCGACATGCTGACTAAAGCGGCTATTCGGGAAATGCTCGTTCCGTCCCTGTTGCCGGTTCTGGCTCCGCTCGTTGCCTATTTTGGCGTGTACTGGATCTCCGGTTCCAAGGCCTCGGGCTTTGCGGCGCTGGGCGCTTCGCTTCTCGGCGTGATCGTGAATGGTCTCTTTGTCGCCATTTCGATGACATCCGGCGGTGGCGCTTGGGATAACGCCAAAAAGAGCTTTGAAGATGGTTTCGTTGACAAAGACGGCGTGAAACACCTCAAGGGTTCAGAGGCACATAAGGCATCGGTGACGGGTGATACCGTCGGCGACCCCTACAAGGATACGGCAGGTCCCGCCGTTAATCCCGCGATCAAGATCACCAACATTGTTGCGTTGTTGTTGATCGCAATTCTGGCCCATATGGCCTAAGTGCCTTTGGTGCATTTCAAATAAAAAACCCCCGGCAGAGTTATCTGTCGGGGGTTTTGTTTTAAATCGTCGCCCAGTGCTTACGTTGAGCCCGTCATGCGCAGCATTTGCCGGACAACCGAAAGATCAGTTCCGCCGGTTGGTGTGGTGTTCGAGTTGAAATCGAACACGAGACCATCCTTCTGGCCATAATTGGCAATCCGCTCGACTTTGAGGGCCTTTGTGAAAATTACGGTCAATACACGTTGGTCGGTAATTTTAGGTGTATCAAACATAAAAGAGCGGTTAGTGTTTTGGCTAATGTAATACCAGCTCTGGTTGCCAACGGTCGAAACCGTCGAGGGCGTGCCCAGAATTTTGAGAACCTGTTCCGCGCTCAGGCCCGGTTTGATTTCGGCAACAGCCTTTTCGTCAATGATGTAGCCTTGAACTTGCGGGCCAGCGGTTGTGCAGGCCGCAAGTGGCGACAAGAGGGCCGACCCGAGGGCCAATAGGTAAAGGTGTCGGGTCGTAAAACTCATTACTTTTTTAGGCATAGGAACGTTCCGCCTTCCAAGGGTTGAGGGATGCGCGGCTTTTCGCTTGCAATCGTCCTTCCTTATGCCTTACCCCGCATTGAACGCAAGAGCCGACATCGTCTGGTAAAGCGTCTAACTGAGAGATTTTTATGGGACTGTTTGGCTTTTTTGGCCGTCGACGCCGGAATCGTGTAGTGATCGAAGGCCTTTATCGCGCGATTGTCGATCGTTCGCGCGCGCCGGTTTTTTATCGTGACCTTGGCGTTCCCGATACGCTCGATGGGCGTTTTGAGCTTTTGACGCTCTATATGACCCTTGTTTCGCGGCGTTTGCGCGTGATGACGACGCCCGGCCCGGATATGGCGCAGGACCTAGTCGACCTGACCTTTGCCCAATTCGACGCCGCATTGCGGGAATTGGGGGTCGGCGATGTTTCGATGCCTAAGCGTATGAAGGCAATGGCTGCTGCCTTTTTGGGGCGTGCTAGCGCTTATGACGAGGCCTTGCGATCAGACGAACCGGAAAAACTTTCCGCTGCTTTGGTTCGAAATCTCTATGGTGCGGCACCTTGTGCCGACGATGCGGTAAAAAAAATCATGCAAGATGTCCGTCAAAGCGTTGCTGCGCTCGAAAATGCGCCCCTTGATGCTTACCTGACGGCTCAATTGCCGTTTCCCCCTTTACCCCTTTGATGCCGGAGCAATAGCTATGACCGACAGCGCACCTCTCCCGCTTACCCGTCCTGTAGCGGTTACAACCGTTCGTGCCGATGGATTGGCTTATCACGTAGAGACAACGGAAGCTGAACGTATTGCCTTGGCCGAGCGGTTTGACATTCCCTCGATCGCGCGCCTCACGGCGGATTTTGTTTTACGGAAAAAAGGGCCCCATATCCGGGTAACTGGCCTCGTGACTGGCACCTTTACCCAGACCTGTATTCTGACGCTTGACCCGTTTAAAAGCGATTTCAAGGAAGAGGTCGATATCGGATTTGATGAGGATCCCGCCAAGGCGCTTGAATTGCGGCCAGACGAAGAGGCTCCCGATCAGATTGTTGATGGTATTATCGACGTCGGCGCTATTGCTGCCGAATTTACAGCACTGGCGCTTGATCCCTATCCGCGCAAGCCAGGGGCCGTATTTGATTTCGTGGATAAAAAAGATGTCGAAATTGAAAAACCTGCTCCCTTTGGTGCTTTGGCGACCCTCAAACAGTGAGATTATGACATTATTGGCCGTGCGGCTGATAACAAAAGGGGTTGGCCGATGCATGCTGCATCGCTAATGTCGTTTTCATGCGAAGTACTTCGGCCCTTGGCATAAGCGGAAAGACATTAGTTTTTTTTGGGATTGGTATTGAACGGAATGACGACGGGACGGGTACGAATTGCCCTCGATGCGATGGGCGGCGATCACGGTCCTGATGTCGTGATCCCGGGCGCCGCGTTGACACTTGAGCGCCATCCGGACGTAACCTTCCTGATGTATGGCGACGAGGCAATGTGTCGGCCTATTTTGGCGTCTCATCCGGCTTTATTGGCGGCTACCGAGTTGCGTGGCTGTGACGTCTTTATTGCGATGGATGAGAAGCCTGGGCATGCACTTCGGCGTGGACGAGGCAAGTCGTCGATGTGGCTTGCTATTCAGGCTGTGAAGGACGGTGAGGCCGATGTTGCGGTGTCGGCGGGAAATACCGGCGCGCTTATGGCGATGGCGACCTTCTGCCTCCGTACCATGTCCGGCATCAATCGCCCTGCGATTGCGTGCATCTGGCCGACTTTGCGGGGTGAATCGATTGTGCTTGACGTTGGCGCGACGATTGGTGCGGATGCCGCCCACCTCGTCAATATGGCGCTGATGGGCGCGGCGATGGCGAGTATCCTGTTCGATATCGAAAGGCCGACGGTGGGCCTTCTGAATGTCGGCACCGAGGATGTTAAAGGGTTAGACGAGATTAAACTCGCCAGCACGCTCTTGCGAGAAACTGCAATCACCAGCCTTGATTATGCCGGCTTTGTCGAGGGCAGTGATATTGGCCACGGTACCGTTGATGTTGTGGTGACAGAAGGGTTCACCGGCAATGTCGCGCTGAAGACAGCGGAAGGGACCGCCAAACAGATCGCAGCCTACCTCAAGCAGGCGATTGGCAGTTCGCTACTGAGCAAAATCGGCTATCTCTTTGCGCGTTCGGCCTTCCGCGCGCTAAAAGATCGGATGGACCCCCGCAAAGTGAATGGCGGCGTGTTTTTAGGGCTGGACGGCGTTGTGATAAAAAGCCATGGCGGAACGGATGCGACGGGATATGCCGCTGCAATTGATGTCGGCTATGACATGGTAAAATATGACCTTCTGGATCGGATACGATCGGCGCTCGATCTCGAATTATCCGGTAAGAATTTGTCCGGACCTGCGCTGGAAGCCGGTAGTGCCGAAGAGGGGAATGAACCGTGACCATACGTTCCGTTATCATTGGATCGGGCCATTATCTTCCCGAAAAATGCCTGACCAATGCCGACTTGACCAAAATTGTCGACACATCCGACGAGTGGATTGTCGAGCGTACTGGGATTCATCAGCGTCACATTGCAGATGAGGGGCAAACGACGTCACTATTGGCAACCAAAGCAGCTGAGGCGGCGATCAAGGATGCGGGGATCGACGCAACGAGCATCGATCTCATTGTACTTGCTACAGCCACACCGGATTATACGTTTCCATCGACGGCCACACAGGTGCAAGCTGCACTTGGGATTCATGGCGGTGCGGCATTTGACGTGCAAGCTGTCTGCTCAGGATTTGTTTACGCCCTAGCCACTGCCGATAATTTTATTAAGGCGGGCTCGGCCAAATGCGCCCTAGTGATCGGTGCGGAAACTTTCTCTCGCATTCTGGATTGGACCGATCGCGGTACCTGCGTGCTGTTTGGTGACGGGGCGGGTGCGGTCGTTCTGGAGGCGCAAAACGGTGCCGGGAGCAATGCGGATCGCGGCGTATTGTGCACGCATTTGCGTTCCGATGGGCGGCATCGTGATAAATTATACGTTGATGGTGGTCCTTCAGTGTCGATGACGACCGGGCATCTTCGAATGGAAGGCAAAGAAGTGTTCCGCCATGCGGTCACCAATCTTGCCGAAACGGTTGAGGAAACGTTTCGCAAATCGGGGGTAACTCCCGATGAGATCAAATGGTTTGTACCCCATCAGGCCAATCGTCGGATTATCGAGGCAACGGCAAAGAAATTAAACATTGATCCTGCCCGCGTGGTTATCACCGTTGATAAACATGGCAATACTTCAGCAGCGTCGATTCCCCTCGCTCTAAGTGTCGCTAGGCAGGATGGACGCATCGCGAAGGGGGACCTCGTATTGATCGAGGCTATGGGCGGAGGCTTCACTTGGGGGTCTGCGCTTATTCGGTGGTAAGGAACTGATTGATTTTTATTGGTAAATAGAGGATTGACGGGCTGGGCTGCGCGCAATAGTTTCGGCGTAGAATGGTTTCATCGATCAATGAGAGTGGCTTGCGGGGAGAACTTCTATGACACAGAGAACGGTGACGCGAGCCGAATTGAGCGAAGCTGTGTATCAGCGTATAGGCTTGTCACGTAGTGAATCGGCGTCGCTTGTTGAATTGGTGCTGGATGAAATTTCACAATCCCTTGCGTCAGGCAAAAGTGTAAAACTTTCTTCATTCGGTTCGTTTTTGGTGCGTGATAAGGGCCAACGTATTGGCCGGAACCCTAAAACGGGCGTCGAGGTTCCGATCGAACCGCGTCGGGTAATGGTGTTTAAGCCGTCCAATATCATGAAAGCCCGGGTCAATGGGCTGGATGGAACGGGCCTAACGGACGATTAATGTTTTAAAGGCGGACCGGAGTGGATAAGAGCCCTGACGCCTATCGGACGATCAGCGAGGTCGCAGAAGACCTTGATTTGCCGCAGCACGTGCTACGGTTTTGGGAGACCCGATTTGCCCAAATTAAGCCGCTAAAGCGGGGCGGTGGTCGCCGCTATTATCGGCCGGACGACATTGACCTCGTCAAAGGCATTAAACACCTACTGTACGGCACGGGGTTTACCATTAAAGGTGTGCAGCGCATTCTGAAGGATCAGGGCGTAAAGCATGTACAATCCATTGGGCGGACGGGACAAGCGCCTGACAGCGCGTCTACAATGTCAAGCGTGCCGGCAATTGAAGAGCAAATTCTTGCGTCTCCGCTTTTGGCAAGAACGGAGCCTTTGGCGCCAGCAGTCAATGCTATTGCCCGTCCGGTAACGCCGGGATCGGCTGAAGATCTTGCTTCCTTAATCGCGCCTAGCATGGGAATGCGGCCAGCAAGCCGAACCCAGAAGCGTAAAGTTCCACAACTGGGGCTGTTTGGTGACGATGATAGTGAGGCGGGCGCGTTATCACCGCAGGCCATGGCCCGGATGTTGCCATCAGCTTGGCAGGGCGCATCGGCAATGTCGGGACAATCTTCGGCCAAGTTAGAAGCGGCGCTTGCGGAGCTGGAAGAGTGTAACCGGTTGATTGTGACCGCGAAGATGGTTTCCGCCGGAGAAGAAGCCTAAGTCTTTCTTAAGCTTTCGTATATATGACGTAACGTCATGTTTTATTGGAATAGGCTCGCATTAACGCTGGTTCTGTGCTCATTCGGTACCGCCGATCGGGCAGGGGCGGGCGATTTACCTTCCCGGTTTGATTTCTGCGGGGAGGGCGAACCGAAACGTTGGGTGCATGTCATAGTCGATGAGAGTGCAAAGAGCCCTTGGAATGTTATTTTGACAGCAAATGGCCGCAATGAACCTGCCAAAACCTCCACCTATATTTTTGGCAGCGTTGAGCCACGCGCAGGCTTTTTGGTCGCCATATTGCCGATGGAAAAGACACCGCCGTTGTTGATTTTTGATGACGGGCACGCCGAATGGGCAGGACATTATTATGTTAAGTGCCCTTAGGCGCGGATAAAAGAAGCAGTGAGCGCTGACGGCAACATTATTTATCAAGCCAGACGCTTGCGTGCCGAAATCGGGGCTACTATAACCCGCATAAGTCGGAGTGTAGCGCAGCCCGGTTAGCGCACTAGTCTGGGGGACTAGGGGTCGTAGGTTCGAATCCTATCACTCCGACCAATTAAGCCTCTGAAATTAATGTATTTTTTATGATTAATTTCAGGTATTGGCTATTTTCAATAAATTTTCAATGGTGGTCTCAAGGATCTAATGCAACGAGTGCGGTGAACGCTTCGTTCGGCGTGTGGTAATCTAAGACACGTCTTGGTCTGCCGTTCAAGCGATCCTGAACGTGTTTAATTCGTTGTGGTGTGATCTCGTCGAACGCA
>CAIUPE010000010.1 GCA_903900975.1 uncultured Hyphomicrobiales bacterium
TCTGGATGTAGCTGGCCTGTGTGGCAGCGCTTAATTCCTTCTCGGCTAAGTTAGCCTAAAACTCGTCAAGCGCCTCAGCATCGAAATCCTTGATATCATAGCTGCTGAAGAATGGCTTGATGTGGCGCTCGAACACATAAGTGTCCTTGGCTACCTTGTCCTTATGAACTTCGCCATTCTTGATGCGGGTATTGTTCTTGGCCCAGAGCGAGACTGCTATCTGCTGGAGTGTCTTGCGGCTAGATGGCTGTCGCTTGCTCTCCTCACCATTGATGGTGTTGAGCATGTCTGAGTAGATCAGTTTGGCTTCGCGCTGTGCCTTAGCAAAGTCCTCTTGTTTGGTGCTGCGCTTGCGCGGCTTACCCTCGAGAAACACACGAAACTGCCAGTACGAACTGGCCTCGCATTTATACAAGATTGCTGACCTTGGAAGGCCTGTGATTGTCTTGATTGTTGAGGTGATGGGCGTGGTGCGGAATTTCGCAGAAATTGCCCGCTCGCCAGTGTCTAGAAGTGCCTTTGAACGCTTGGCCATGATGCGCTGCTCCCCCGCGCAAAACCTAGCGTCAAAAGTAGCATACGTAAATGGTATGCTACTTTGTAGGTGAGGATAAAATAAAAACTCATGTAATTCAATGAGTTAATGGTGGGCGCGACAGGGATTGAACCTGTGACCTCTCCCGTGTGAAGGGAACGCACTACCGCTGTGCTACGCGCCCGGCCTATTGCGTTCTAGGCATAGCGGCCTCCCTAGTCAACAGGCAGGATTTCTGGTGCTGGCCAAAGGCGATAGATTTGCTTAGGTAGCTGACTCGAATATAAGCATGGAAAGTACTTGTATCAGTGTCGAATCGCCATTGTTTTGTCCTCAATCCTATGACAGAACGCGAGTGATTTGACAGGCAATTTGAATTCAGTTGTCGGCGCGAAGGTGAATGATGATGACATCTCGAAATTTTTTGGTGGCGATCCTTATGGTCGCGGGACTGGGGTGGATCAGTGCCGCTCCGGCAACAGAAAAGCAAGATGTCAAAGCATTTGATGAACTAGTGGCATCTATGCCCGATGCAGTTTCGCCCATTCAGCGCTTTGAAACTTGGTTTCCCAGCGATGAAGTGCCGGGAACTGTCATTGTAAGGGCGTCGGAGCGTCGCCTTTATCTCATTTTAGGGGATTCAAGAGCTCTGAAATATGGTATTGGCGTAGCCCGCGAGGGATTTGAGTGGTCCGCGGAACTAAAGGTATCCATGAAGCGTGAGTGGCCAGATTGGACACCGCCCGATGAAATGATCAAGCGTCAACCCGATTTGCCCCGTCATATGGCTGGTGGACCGGATAATCCGCTGGGCGCTCGAGCGCTATATCTCGGAGCGACCTTGTATCGTATTCACGGCTCCAACGAGCCTGAGACAATTGGTACGGCGGTATCGTCGGGTTGTATTCGCATGGCAAATGACGATATCATTGATCTTTATGATAGGGTGCCAATAGGTGCCAAAGTGATCATCGAGCCGTGATCGAATGGCATTAATTCCGGTGTTGTCCCAATAAATGAAGCCGGTTGAGATAGTCCGACCATTTTAGGGCATATTGATCACCAAGTTCGAAAAGATACCGCCAAGTGAAGATACCGGTGTCGTGGCCATCATCAAATTTGGGTCGGATGGCGTAGTTGCCCACGGTTTCAATCGCCATAATCTTGACGTTTCCTTTGCCTGCGACCGTCTGCTTTTCAGCTGGGCTATGCCCTTGGACCTCCGCACTTGGGCTCTCGACACGAAGATACTCGGCGGGAAGGTCAAAATAGGTACCGTCCTCGAACGTGATCGATATAATCGACTTATCAGGCGAGAGCCTGATTTCGGTGAGCCAGTGGTCATTGGTCATGGCGGTGCGGGATTCCTATCGAGGCAACGAGCAGACGGTTACGGAACAGACATGTCCAAAACCTTCTGTTATAGTGTCTACAATGATTGCCACCGTATCGACAATGGCAACAGCGCGTGAAGGAGGCTCCGAATTTTGTTCCCTATCCATCCCATTGAGCCAGCCCTCGGAGATGGTATGATTGATCCATTTGGCCGTGCGGTGTCGTATTTACGCGTATCCGTCACCGACCGATGTGATTTTAGGTGCGTCTATTGCATGTCGGAAGACATGAATTTTCTACCGAAACAGGACTTGCTGACCCTCGAGGAACTGGATCGCTTGTGCGGGGTCTTTATCGACAAAGGCGTCAAAAAACTGCGCATTACCGGCGGTGAACCTTTGGTCCGGCGCGATATTATGCGGCTATTTCGTTCTCTTTCTACCCGATTGGGCGGTCCGTTGGAAGAATTGACGTTGACGACAAATGGTTCGCAGCTCGCTAAATTTGCGCCCGAGCTCGCCGATTGTGGAATAAAGCGGATCAATGTGTCGTTGGATACCCTTGATCCGGTCAAATTTAAAGCCATTACCCGCTGGGGTGACCTCGATAAGGTACTCGGCGGGATATCGGTGGCTCAAAAGGCGGGTATTGCCATTAAAATCAATGCCGTTGCCTTAAAAGGCGTTAATGACGGCGAAGTCGAGGAAATGATCCGCTGGGCCCATGGCAACGGCATGGATATGACCTTTATCGAAGTTATGCCCATGGGCGATATCGAGCCAGACCGATTTGATCAATATTGGCCTCTTTCTCAGCTTCGCGGTCAACTTCTGTCAACCTTCACCCTTGACGAGATTGATTATCAAACCGGCGGGCCGGCTCGTTATGTCAGGGTCAAAGAGACGGGCGGGCGGGTGGGTTTCATTACGCCGCTCACCCACAATTTTTGTGAAAGCTGCAACCGCGTCCGGATCACCTGCACCGGAACACTTTATATGTGTTTGGGGCAAGACGACGCGGCCGATCTACGTGGTCCGCTGCGGGCATCGCAAGACAATAAGGTCATTTCGGAGGCTATTGACCGGGCGATCTTACGCAAACCGAAAGGCCATGATTTCATGATCGAACGGGATGGTTCGCGCCCTGCCGTGGCGCGTCACATGAGCGTGACAGGCGGCTAAGCCCATGGCCGGTGGTTATGACGTTATCGTCGTGGGCGTCGGGGGTGCGGGATCGGCGACCTGCTACGAATTGGCCAAACGCGGACAACGGGTGCTGGGTCTCGAGCGCTATGATATCGGCCACGCTATGGGATCTTCACATGGCGAAACGCGAATGTTGCGACTGGCTTATTTTGAGGGTCAGACCTATGTGCCGATGGTATTACGCGCCCATCAGCTTTGGCGGGATATCGGCGCTAAACTGGGCGAGGATTTGCTCGCGGTAACCGGTACTCTCGATATCAACGCCCCAGCGCTTGATATCGTCGATAAAGCCGAGGCGGCATGCAAAACCTATGATCTGCCCTACACCCTCATGGACGCGAAAGCGATCATGGAACGTTATCCGGCATTTAAGCTTCCCTCCGATTATCGCGGATTATTCCAACCCGATGGCGGCTTTGTGCGAAGTGAAAAAGCCATTCTCGGCTATACCGCGCTCGCCATTGATGCTGGGGCGGATATCCACCCGCGCGAACAGGTATTGTCGTTTGAGCCAACCGCTACCGGTGGTGTGAAGGTGACGACCAATGCGCGCACCTATGAAGCAGGGCGTTTGATTTTGTCCCCCGGGGCATGGATCAGTCGTTTTGTGCCATCGCTAGAAGCTGTGACGACAATTTACCGGCAGATTTTCGGCTGGTTTCTTCCCTTACGGCCCGATCTTTTTGCGCAGGGAAATTTTCCCTGCTTCACGCTTAAGGGCGATGTCGGCAATTATTATGGCTTCCCGATCAATGCTCATCCCGGCTTTAAAATTGGCGGGCCGCAACATGGCCGTGAAATATGCGACCCCGAACTCTTGGTCCGCGAAAGCCGCCCATCGGATGAAAAGGGATTGCGGGATTGTTTGGCAGCCTATCTGCCAGACGCTTTGGGCCCTGCCATGGGCGTTAAAGTGTGCCTTTTCACCTCAACGCCGGATGATGATTTCATCATCGATTACATGCCGGGTGCTCCGCAGATTGTCGTGGCCTCGCCCTGCTCGGGCCATGGCTTCAAATTTGCCAGTGTCATGGGTGAAATTTTATCAGATTTAGCAATGGACCGGCCATCGCCCTTTGATCTATCCCCATTCCGGATGTCCCGTTTTGCAGGCCTCGCCTGATCCCCTGATGCGAGGTTGACCATGCGCTCCCCCGGCGAGACCAAACGCGGCGTTATCGCGATGATTGTCGGCGGCGCTTTATTTGTGGTCAACGACGCCTTCGTCAAACTCGCGACCGAAACAATGCCGCTTGGTGAATTACTGGTTGTGCGCGGGATTTTCGCTATCGCATGCGTGCTGACGCTGATTATGAGCTTCGGCGATGGCAAACGCATCGGTGCTGCGGCTAAGCCCGTTGTGCTGCTACGCGCCTCATTGGAATTTATGGTGTCGCTTTGCTATGTGGCCGCCATCGCGCAATTGCCGATTGGTGACTTAACCACCATCATGCAAGCAACGCCGATCATCATGACTATTCTTTGCGCGGTACTTCGGATCGAGCTTGTCGATTGGCAGCGCTGGCTGGCGGTGATCGTGGGCTTTGGTGGGGTGTTGATGATTGCGCAACCGGGCGGCGCCAATTTTACCGTGTTCACTCTTTTAGCGCTGGCATCAGCCAGTTTGGTGGCGCTGCGTGATCTGGTCACGCGCAAAATTAGTGGCGAGGTACCGCCAACCGTTGTGATTTTGACCACCACGATTTTTGCTTCCTTGGGCGGGTTAGTGCTCGGCATCGGCGAGACTTGGCATCAACCCTCTGCCTATGAATTCGGTCTGCTGATGGGTGCCGCAATTATTGTGTCGATCGCGAACTCCTTGATGGTTGTAGCGTACCGGAGCGCGGATATCTCGATCCTGTCACCGTTGCGCTATCTCGTTGTGGTCTGGGCTGCGGGAATGGGCTTTCTGGTCTTTGACGAGAGGCCGGGATTTGCCGGCGTTTTGGGGGCAGCTTTCATCGTTGGAAGCGGACTTTACACCGGCTACCGTGAACGCGCGCGGCACCTACGTGCCCGTGAAAGCGTTGAGGTTGTGGCGTAGCGCGCTGATTGGGAGCCAACGTCCAATTTCAGCTGGACAGGTGTTTAAAAAAAATGAACCTTTAGTTTGGAACGTTTATTTTGTTTGGCGTGGAAGTTTTACAATCCATGCCACAAAAGAACCGCCGGGGGACACATCATGGCGGCTTTATTAGCCATCAGCGCGACCATTGATCGCTTTTCGACACGGCTTGGAAAATCCATAGCTTGGCTGATTTTTATCGCCATTTTGGTTTCAACCGTGAACGCGCTAATCCGGAAACTCTTCGATGAGTCCTCCAATTCATGGCTGGAACTGCAGTGGGTTTTATTCGGCGTTGTCTTTTTGCTCTGCTCGCCTTGGACGCTGTTATCGAATGAACATATCCGTATCGATATTGTCAATTCGCGACTGCCCGCGCGCTGGCAACACTGGATCGAGCTGATCGGCCATGTTTTCTTTCTGCTGCCCTTCACGCTTGTGATGGTGATTACCAGTACGCCCTTTGCGTTTCGATCCATCATCGGCAATGAGCAATCCAACAATGCAGGCGGGTTGCCGCAATGGCCGGCCAAGACCTTGCTCTTGATTGGATTTATCGCGCTTCTCATTCAGGCCATTTCGGAAATTATCAAACGCGTTGCTATTATCCGAGGCGATATCGCCGATGATAAGCTTGATGGGCCACAATCGGCTACAGAGGCTGAAGCCGAGCGGTTACTCGCCGCAAGCAACCCGCTTTAAGCTCTATCTCAACGCCAAATGATCGACCAAAGGCCTGCATGATGATTGCATTTCTCATCCACAACATGGCGCCAATCATGTTTGCATCGCTGGTGGTGCTGCTTTTGCTCGGCTATCCGGTCGCCTTCTCATTGGCCGCCACCGGCTTGGGCTTTGGTTTTCTGGGCATCGAATTAGGTCTTTTTCAGCCGAGCTTTTTGCAAGCCCTGCCTGAGCGCATTTATGGCGTGATGAACAATGATACGCTGTTGGCCATTCCGTTTTTCACCTTTATGGGGCTTTTGCTGGAGCGATCGGGTATGGCCGAAGACCTGCTTGATACGATTGGCCAATTGTTCGGGCCGATCCGTGGCGGACTGGCCTATGCGGTTATTTTTGTTGGCGCGCTAATGGCCGCGACAACCGGCGTCGTTGCCGCCTCCGTCATCTCGATGGGGCTTATCTCCCTGCCAATCATGTTGCGCTATGGCTATGACCGCCGCCTCGCCTCCGGCGTGATTGCGGCCTCAGGCACGCTGGCGCAAATCATTCCGCCCTCGCTTGTGCTGATTGTGATGGCCGATCAGCTTGGCCGCTCGGTGGGTGATATGTATACGGGCGCGTTTATTCCGGGCCTTGTTCTGGCGTGCCTTTATGCCGGTTATGTTTTTCTCGTCACCCTTATCTGGCCGAAGGCTGCACCAGGCCTGCCGCCGGAAGCCCAGACCTTGAATGATCCGGATGGCCGATCCCGCCGCCTCTCGCTGCTTGTCGTGGCTCTTATTTCAACCGTTATCAGCTATCTCGCTATCCATCAAACCCATGTCAAAAGTGGCCCCGACTTTGTGGTGCTTACCATGACGGTGGGTGTGGGCGTTGCTTTTGTGCTTGCGGTTCTCAACAAGCTCTTCGGCTTCAAGCTGCTGTCCAAAATGGCGGAACAGACTATTTTCGTGATGGTGCCACCCTTGGGGCTGATTTTTCTGGTGCTGGGCACCATTTTCATCGGCCTTGCAACGCCTACCGAGGGTGGAGCAATGGGGGCCGCAGGGGCCGTTATTCTGGCCACCATGAAACGTCGTCTTTCATGGGATTTATTGCGACAGGCAACGGAATCGACTGCCAAACTATCGGCCTTTGTGCTGTTTATCCTGATTGGCGCGCGCGTGTTCTCGCTTACCTTTTATGGCGTCAGCGGTCACAAATGGATTGAGGATCTGCTGGTTCATCTGCCCGGTGGACAGGTCGGTTTTCTGATCATCGTCAATTTGCTAATTTTCGTGCTCGCCTTCTTCCTCGATTTCTTCGAGTTGGCGTTTATCGCGGTGCCCTTGATTGGACCGGCGGCCGAGCATCTCGGCATAGATCTGATCTGGTTCGGCGTAATCCTAGGCGTGAATATGCAAACGAGCTTTATGCATCCGCCCTTTGGCTTTGCGCCGTTCTTCCTGCGATCAGTTGCCCCGAAATCGGCCTATATCGACCGGCTCACCAAAAAATCCATGGAGCCGGTGACGACCGAGCAAATCTATTGGGGAGCGATGCCCTTTGTCGTTATCCAATTGATTATGGTGGCGCTCGTTATCCTGTTTCCGCAAATGGTAATGCATTACAAAACGAATGGCACCACGCTCGACGACAAGAAAACGATGGAGCAATTCCAGCTGGCACCGGATGGCGGCATGGATTTACCAACGCTTGATCTCAGCGCGCCGCCCAAACTTTAAAGGCGATTAGCCCAGCATAGCGAGCGACTTCGTGAAGAAGTCAACCGTGCCAAAATTGCCACTCTTCAAGGCCAGCGCTATCGGATGGCCATCGGCGGCCAAGGTCCATGGCACGCCGGGGTCGATCTCAGGGCCGATTTCGAGCATGGTTACGCCTAGGCCTGCCACAACGGCGCCCGAGGTTTCGCCACCCGCGACCACTAGACGTCTCACGCCATTGGTGGCCAAACCGCGCGCGACATCGGCCAAGAGATGTTCCACCATCGCGCCTGCTTCATCACGCCCGTAACGATCTTGAATGGCACGCACCTTATCGGGCTCGGCAGTCGAGTAGACGAGAACGGGCTTGGCACCCAGACGCGGAATGGCCCAATCGAGAATGTGTTGGGCTGTAAGTCGTTTTTCGGCCAACGCGATGGGATCAATTTCAAACGCCTCGACCCCTTTGGCCTTAGCATCCGCCACTTGGCCACGCGTGGCCACCGAGCAGCTTCCAGCCAAGATCGCCGTATGGCCTTTTGGGGCCGTAAACGTCAAATCCGTTGCTTTGGTGGAAAGCATTCCCTTTTTACGGAAATTCTCCGGCAGACCCAATGCAATGCCCGAGCCACCCGTTAGCAGTTTTTCGCCCGCAAAGGCCGCCCCAAGGGTGCGCAAATGCTCGTTGGTTACCGCATCGGCCACGCCAATCGCCGGGCCATCTTTTGCGAGAGCTTCGAAAGCTCCGCGAACCGCATCGGCGCCCTGCTCGACCGTCGCAAACGGGACGAGGCCAACGGGAAGTTTGGTCTGAGGTTGCAGCACCCGCACCAGATTTGCGTCACGCATCGGGGTTAGCGGATGATCTTTCATCGGGCTATCGGACAACAGCACCGAGCCGATAAAAAGATGTCCTTGAAATACGGATCGGCCATTGGCCGGAAAAGCGGGGCACGCAATGGTGTAGCGCGCGCCCAAGCGGTGCATCAGCGCGTCGGTGACGGGGCCAATATTGCCTTTGTCGGTTGAATCAAACGTCGAGCAATATTTGAATAGGATTTGCTGCGCACCGGCGCCCAAAAGCGCCTCGCAGGCTGCAAGAGACCAGGCTACCGCTTCATCCGGCGCATTGGTGCGTGATTTGAGCGACACGACGACGGCGTCCGCATCGGGCAGGGCCGCGGCCGCGGCCGGCACACCGACCGTTTGGACGACCTTCATACCCTCGCGCGCCAATATGAGAGCCACATCGGTGGCACCCGTGAGATCGTCCGCAATGACGCCTAGCAACATAAGCTTGATCCTACCACTTCACCGAGAAAGTGCTTTCGAGTTCCGAAATTTCGGCAGTGCCCAGCGGCGGCAAGCGTTGGCCGTTTGTTACATACCAAAGCTTGGCGGTTTCCTCGGCTTCTTCCAACGCATAGGCCGCATTCGAGATGCTGTCATGCCAGAAGGTCGGCCCGATGCGGGTTAGCATCACGCCGCGCACATGCGGCACATAGGGGCGCACAAGATCAAGCACCGTTGGATCGCCGGGGCGGCGATAGGGGATCAGCGGAATGCGGCCCACTTTCATGACATGATATGGCGTGAGCGGGGGCAGAATATTCTCAGGGTCAATGCCCGCCGTCATCGAGAGCGCGACAAGATGGGTCGAATGCGTGTGAACAATCGCGCGGAGCTTCGCATCGGTCGCGTAGACGCCGCGATAAAACTGCAGCGCCTTCGACCCGCGGTCACCCGAAACCTGTTCGCCATTGCCATCGAGCTTGGCGATGCGCGCAGGGTCGAGATGGCCCAAGCATGCATCCGTTGGCGTGATCAGAAACCCGTCATCAAGGCGTGCGGAAATATTGCCCGCCGATCCAACCGTATAGCCGCGGGCATAGAGGCTCGCGCCAATGCGGCAGATTTCTTCGCGAAGCTGTGCTTCCGTGCTCATGTTACAACTCTAGCCTCTAGTCTAAAGCGCACAATACGGAGAATTTGCGCGATCGCTGTCAATCGCTCTTCCGCTAATGTGCCGCCAACGCGGTTTTCAAACGCATCGATAATCTGATGCTTAGTTGCCCCCGTTACGGCAAAAATGAACGGAAAGCCAAAGCGCGTGCGATAGGCGGTGTTTAATGCGTGAAAGCGCTCAAACTCGTCAGCGGTGAGCGTATCCAGACCTGCGCCCTTCTGCTCATTTTTTGATTCATCGGCCACCTCGCCCAAAAGCGCCGCACGACCGGCGAGATCCGGATGGGCAAGGATAAGCGCGTTCTGGCGAGACGGTTCCGCATCCAGAATTGCCTTTTGAAAGGCCTGCACCATGGCGGCGTCGTTCGCATAGGGACGCTGTGGCTCAGCCGTCTCGGCCACCCATTTGGAATGCTCGGCAATATCGCCGAACCGCGCGACAAACTCGGCGCGCGTAAGGGCATTAACCTCTGAAAGGGTCATTGCGCCGCGATCCATGCACCGAGCTTGGCACGCTGGTCGTCGGTGATGCCGGTTTCATTGCCAAGCGGCATGGCCTTGCCCTGCACGGCTTGGACGAGAATTTGCGCCGAATTTTTGCGGATCCCCTCGATGGTATCGAGCATCACGCCCTTTGGCGGCTCGCCGCCTTTGAAGGCGTCATGGGTTGGCTTGGCTTGATGGCACATGATGCAATGGGTTTGCGTGATCGCGAGTACTTCGGCATCCGATACCTTCGCCCCGCCTGTATTGGAAGCGGGAGCCGTCCACCACACCATCAACCCGAGCGCAATGGCGGCGAGTGGCAGTGCCCATGCGACGCTTTTCGGCGTATCGCCCGCATCCACGCGGTTGAGGAAATGCCGGATCATGCCGCCTGCCAACACCACAAGTGCCACAACCAGCCAACTATCCGGGCGGGAATAGAGGAACGGGTAGTGGTTTGACACCATGAACAGCAGAACGGGCAAGGTCAGGTAATTATTATGCAGCGAGCGTTGCTTGCCGATTTTGCCGAGCTTCGGATCGGGTGCTTCGCCTCTTAGCAATGATGCAGTGATCTTTTTCTGGTTTGGGATAATCACCCGGAACACATTAGCCGCCATGATGGTGCCGACCATGGCACCCGTGTGTATAAACGCCCCACGGCCCGAGAAAACGAGCGTGAAGAGGTAGGCGGCGCCGACAATCAGGAGATACACCGACACAGCGAGCCAGCCAGGATGTTCGCCAATCGGCGACCGGCACAAGCGATCATAAATCACCCAGCCGCCAAACAGGAACAGTACGGAGAAGATGATCGCTTCCCCGCCGGTCATTGGCAAGACAGCGGGATCGACAAGGAATGCGCTGGCATTCCAGTAATATTGTACCACCAGAAGCGCAAAGCCGGTCAGGAAGGTGAGATAGGCCTCCCATTTGAACCAATGCAGATCATCAGGCAGCGTATCCGGCGCAACGAGGTATTTTTCAACATGGTAGAACCCACCACCATGCACCATCCAAGAGGTACCAAACACGCCCTTCGACATGGTCTCGCGCGAGCGTAGCGAGAAATCAAGCCAGACGAAGTGGAAACTCGCGCCAATCCACGCAATGCCGACGATCAAATGGAACCAGCGGATCGCTAGATTGAGGTAGTCTAAGGCAAAGGCGGTCATGATGGCCTCAATAGGTGATTTTGTCGGGCTTGGCAGCCCATGCAGCGAATGCGTCGGTGGCGTCTCGGCGCGGATGATGCTCCATCGGCAAAGCGCGCTCCTGCGGGGCTTTGGGCACTTCGTCGTAAATGAAGGCGTCGTCAAAGCCGATGGCTGCGGCTTCATCCCGCGTATTGGCGTAAACGATCCGCGACACGCGCGCCCAATAGGCCGAGGCCAGACACATCGGGCATGGCTCGCAGCTGGTATAGAGCGTCGCGCCCTTTAATTCAAAATGGCCCACCGCCTCGCAGGCCTGCCGAATGGCTGTGACTTCGGCATGCGCGGTCGGATCGTTTGACGAGGTGACCTTGTTCCAGCCCTCTGCTAACACGACACCGTCGCGCGCGATGACGGCCCCGAACGGGCCACCCTGATTGGCTTCCATCCGCTCACGCGAAAGGGCAATGGCGCGGGCAAGAAAGATTTCATCGTCATTCATTTGGTAAATTCCATAAGGTCCGCACGTTCAAACAGGAGATGATGGAATGAAGCCCGTTCGGAGGGTTTGTACAAGCCCTCCCGGCGGGTCAATAGATCGGCGGCAACGGAGGCGGCAATGGTTGCGGGCTCTTTGCCATGAATTCCGGGGAGACCGATCGGGCAAACGAGCCGAGAAAGTGATTCATGGGATCCGCCCATCGCTTTGATTCTACTCTCAAATCTCGCCCGCTTGGTGGCTGAACCAATCAGCCCGACATAGGCGAGGTCAGGCCGTTGCAAGGCCTGCGTTATAATGTCCAGATCAAGCGCGTGGGAATGCGTCATCACGAGCACGAAGGCCCCGCGCGGGGCTTCGACAATTTCGGCCACGGGATGATCGGTTAGCACAGGCGTAGCCGTTCGGACCACAAGCGCGGGAAAAGCCTCCGCCCGACTGTCGATCCACCGGATATCGAAGGGTAAAGGAGCCAGCGCCATCACCAAAGCGCGGCCCACATGCCCTGCCCCGAAGAGCCATAGCGGCGTTCGGTTGCCATTGGGCTCGCTTGCATAGCGCGCGATTTTGTCTTGATCCGCCGTATGGAAAACCTCAATCAGCGTCGTGACACGGCCGCCGCAGCATTGGCCAAGGTCAGGACCAAGCGGCCAATCTCTTTTGCGGGGAGGCTCCACTGGGTTTGTCATGGCGTGGCGCGCATCGGCAATGGCTGCATATTCAAGCGCGCCACCGCCGATGGTGCCGATGAGGTCGCCGGCCTTGGTGACAGCCATCTGCGCGCCGACGTCGCGCGGCGTTGAGCCATCAGCGGCGATGACTGTGATGACGGCAACGAGGCCATCCTCACCGATCTGGTTTTGCACGCGGGTCCAAAAATCGTTCACTTCAGATTTCGATTCAACAGGGTCAGGTAATGATTCAAGGCGTTCATCCAACAGGCGTGGTCTGGCACCGTCAAATGCGGCTGGTTAAAGTTTTGAATCAGAATCCGCCACCGCCTCCAAGCGCTTGAACGGCCTTAAGAATTTCCTCTGGCGTAGCGGGTGCGTTCAAGGGAACCGGCGTTCCGGGTTGCAGCGATTGGATCGCATTCAAAATCGCCGAATAGACCGAGATAGCGAGCATCACGGGCGGTTCACCAACCGCTTTCGAGCGGTAAACCGTGTCCTCGCGATTGGCCCCGTCAAACAATGCAACACGGAAATCAGCCGGAATATCGGAGGCAACAGGGATCTTGTAGGTCGATGGCGCGTGGGTTCGAAGCCGCCCCTTATCGTCATAGACCAGCTCTTCGGTTGTCAGCCAACCCAAGCCCTGAACAAAGCCACCCTCGATCTGGCCGATATCGATAGCGGGGTTCAACGATTGACCCACATCATGGAGAATATCCACCCGCTCAAGCTTCATCTCGCCGGTCAACGTGTCGATGGCGACTTCGCTGCACGCCGCGCCATAGGCGAAATAATAGAAGGGTCGGCCCACCGCATTGGCGCGGTCCCACACCACTTTCGGCGTTTTATAATGGCTGGCTTCCGAGAGGTGGATACGGCCCACATGGCAGGCTTTGGCCAGCTCGCCGAAGCCAAAGGTTGATTGGCCAACCGCAACCATATCATCGCGAAAAATAATATCGGCGGGATCGACGCTATGCATTTCCGCCGCAAAGGCCGTCATCCGTGCTTTGATCGCCTTGGCCGCCAGCATCGCCGCCATGCCGTTGAGATCGGTTCCAGCCGATGCCGCCGTCGGCGACGTGTTCGGCACTTTGCCCGTCGAGGTCGGCATAACCCGAATACGGTCCATCGAAATGCCGAATTCCTCGGCCACGATTTGCGCAACTTTCAGGAGCAAGCCCTGCCCCATCTCGGTGCCGCCATGGTTCAGATGCACCGAACCATCGGAATAGACATGCACCAGCGCCGCACCCTGATTCATCTGGGTAAGCGTGAAAGAGATGCCGAATTTAACCGGCGTCAGCGCAATACCACGCCGGATCAGCGGGGATTCGCGGTTAAAGGTGTCAATTGACTCACGCCGGGCGCGATAGTCGGAGCTGCGCTCCAGCTGATCGACAAGCGCGTGTAAAACGTCGTGATCCTCGACCTGCATGCCAAACGGCGTGTGCTCGCCGCCGGGCCTATAAAAATTGGCTTTGCGGATATCCAGCGGATCCCGACCCGTGGCCGACGCCAGCGCGTCAATCATTCGCTCCATCGCCAACATGCCTTGCGGGCCGCCAAAGCCGCGAAACGCCGTATTGGAAACCGTATTTGTCTTCAACCGTCGTGAGGACACCCGCACATCGGGGAGATAATACGAATTATCGGCATGGAACATCGAGCGATCAACAACACCCTGACTCAAATCGGCCGAATAACCGCAGCGCGCCAGAAGTGAGATATCGGCGGATTGGATGGTACCATCAGCATGGGCACCGAGCTGCCAATCCACCCTGAAATCATGCCGTTTGCCGGTCAGCATCATGTCATCATCGCGATCAAGCCTGAGCTTGCAGGGTTTACGCGTGATGCGCGCGCCGAGCGCCGCAATGGCCGCCCATTGCGAGGCTTGGCTTTCTTTGCCGCCAAAACCGCCGCCCATCCGGCGCACTTCGCTGGTCACATATGCGTCTGGAATACCCAGAACACGGGCCACGACGTGTTGAACTTCGGTCGGATGCTGAGTTGAGGCATGAACATGCATCTCGTCGCCCTCGCCCGGCATGGCAAAGGAGACTTGCCCTTCGAGATAAAAATGCTCCTGTCCGCCAATTCGCAACTGGCCGGAAAGCTTAACAGGCGCATCTGCCAGCGCTTTGGTTGGTTCCCCCCGACCAAAAGCATAATCCGGCAGAACTGTCTCATTGCGTTGAAGCGCATCTTCAACGGTAACGGAGGGATTTTCCTCCTCGAACTCACTTTTAACGAGGCGAACGGCACGGCGTGCAGCATCGCGTGTTTCGGCCACCACTGCAAACAGCGCTTGGCCCACGAATTCGACATGGGATTCGGCAAACATCAGATCATCGCCCATCGCTGGCGACACATCGTTTTTGCCCGGAATGTCTTTGGCTGTCAGCACGGCCACTACACCCGGCGCCAATTTAACCGCGCTAAGATCAAGCGAAATGATTTTGCCGCGCGCAACCGGCGAGCCGCCGATCGCTACATGCAGCGTGCCCTCGGGTTCGGGTAAATCGTCAATATAAAGCGCTGATCCCTGCACGTGACGCGTGGCCGAATCATGGGGCAAGGATTTGCCGATGTGCCGGAGCGGGCGTTCAATCGTTCCACTATCTTCATTCGGCAGCATGGGAAACCTCCCGAAAGCCGCTGATCCGGGTTGATGAGGACGGAACGCCGGCAATCTCGGCCAGTGCCTTGATGACCAGATTGCGGGCAACCCGCATCCGGTAATCAGCCGACGCACGATGATCGGACAGTGGCGCAAAATCCTCCGTAAGTCCCTCGGCACCGGCGCCCCACGTGGCGATATCCTTGATCGCCAAACCGACAACAGCTGCCTCAGCAGCCAACGCTCGCTTCGGAATTCCGGCCATACCGCCGAATGCGAATCGGGCCTGTGTGATTAGTCCATCAACCACGGTGACACGGAAAGCACCCATCACGGATGATATGTCCTCATCCCGCCGCTTGGTGATCTTGAATAAACGGACATGGTCATTAGGACCAGGCTTGGATACCGTCACCCGTCTAATATATTCACCTGTTTCCCGGTTTTGTTTTTTGTAAGCGATAAAAAAATCTTCAATGGGAATTGAGCGGTTCGAAAAACCATTGCGCAATTCGACCGAGGCACCAAGGGCAATAAAAGCCGGTGGCCAATCACCTATTGGAGATCCATTTGCGATGTTTCCCACTACTGTGCCCGACGCTCTCACCTGGCGTGAGCCAAACCGACGGGTCAATTGACCAAAATCAGGATCAATCGCAGCCAAATAAGGCAAAGCTATCTGGTGGGTTACGCCCGCACCGAAGCTTATGGTCGTAGCCGTTTCGTCAACGGTCGTAAGGCTTCGAATACGTCCCAGCCAAATTAACCTCTTCAAGGGCATCAGGCCTTTAGTGATCCACAAACCAACATCCGTTGCACCCGCCAGAAGCGTTGCATCAGGATATTTTTGCATCAAAAAGGCAAGTGAGGACTCAGCGGCAGGGGCAGCAAAAAACTGCTCGTCGTTTCCCATAAATACGTCTTCAAGCGCGCGCAATTGAGAAAAAGATGCCAGTGTTTCAGCCGCCTTTACATCAAATTGATCAGGATGAGGATCGGAACAGGCTTGCAGGGCAGCCTTAATGATGGGCGTATAACCCGTACAACGGCACAAATTACCAGCTAAAGCATCGGTGACATCCTGACGGTCAACCTTGCTTTTTCCCTCATGCGATAGTGCAAATAGGCTCATGACGATGCCCGGCGTACAGAAGCCACATTGCGAACCGTGATGTTCCACCATCGCATTCTGGATGCTGTGCAGTTTCCCGTCCGCTGCGAGATCCTCGACCGTAATAACGTCGGCACCATCTGCCTGCCCTAGGAGCAGAATACAGGAGTTTACCGGCTCATAAACCAGTTTACCGTCACGTTCACGGGCTAGAATAACCGTACAGGCCCCACAATCGCCCTCGGCGCAACCTTCTTTCGTTCCTGTCGACCGTTCTTCGAGCCGCAACCAATCCAGCAATGTTGTTTTTGGATCACAGTCCTCGATATCCACCCGCTTACCGCGCCGCATAAAGCTAATTGTCGCCCGAGTCATGAATTAACTCCCGCGATAGGTAGAAAAGCTGAAGGGTGAGACCAATAACGGCACATGATAATGGCTGTTTTCTGAAATGCCGAAACGTATCGGTATTTCATCCAAAAAAGCAGGGTCAGGTAGCGCGAGCCCGAGCGATCGAAAATAGGCTCCAACCGAGAATACCAACTCATAGGTGCCAAAATTAAACGAGTCGCCTTCCAGCAATGGCGTATCGACACGCCCGTCACTGTTGGTAATGGCTCGTTTCAGGACCATTCCGTCGGAAAGCCTCGTTAGCTTCAATGAAAGGCCGGCTGCTGGACGGCCATGAGCGGTGTCAAGAACGTGTGTTGTAAGTTTCATTCCGCCATCATGCCTCAGGACGAATAATAGCTAAAGAGGGAAGTTGAGCACTATCTACACCGGATATCAGTAGAAGCGATAATCGGTGATCTGGCTATAAACGTGTCCGGGCCTCAAGACAGGATCCGGAAAATGAGCAATATTTGGGCTATTGGGCACGTTTTGAGGCTCCAAACAGAAACCGCTATTGGCCCGCAAGGCACGCCCTCCGTGACCAGCAACAGGAAGCATCAGCTTCATAGCATCGTAAAACTGAATGCAGGGCTCGGTGCTGAAAACGTCCATAGTTAGTCCATTCTTGACTGATCTCACCGATGCCGCATGCCTGAGGGCTCCCGCTCGGCCTCTCACTATAAAATTTTGATCATAATGAAAGGGGACATCATTCGGCCGGTTATAGCGGATCGGCCGGAACGAGTTAAAATCAAAAGGAGATCCAGATACCGGACATATTTCGCCCGTGGGAATGAGTTCATGATCCAATTTCGTAATAAAATCCGCGGCAATTAAGAGTTCATGGTCCAATATCGAGTCCGAACCATCAAGATTATAATAGGAGTGAAGTGCAAGATTGATAACAGTTGGTGCGTCGGTCGTCGCCGTAAGTTCCGTCCGAAGCGTCGCAGGCTCAGTCAAACTATACCGACATGTTACGGTTAGGTTGCCCGGAAATCCTCCATCGCCATCACTTGAAAACAGTAAAAGTGTAACGGAGGACGCATCATAATGTGCCAGTTGCCAAGACCTGCAGCCAAAACCAGATTGGCCTCCATGAAGGCTATGCCTGCCCAAAAAATTTTGCTCAAGCTGATAGGTTTGGTCATCAATTGAGAAACGCCCATCCCGAATTCGGTTTGCAAACCGACCTGCCAAGGCACCCAAATGAGGCGAATGATTGACATAATCTTCCAGCCGATCAAGTCCAAGGACAACCGATTGCGGCCCATTTCGGGAAGGGACAACAAAATCGCGAACTACCGCGCCCCAATTGAGAATCTTGGCCTCGGCCCCGGCCTTTGAACGGATCGTGACCTCAAAAATAGGGTGATCGGAAATTTCTCCAAACAATCGCTTCACACCGTGCCCCCTTCGCAAGATTTGGCTTTACCAACTGCCGGAATTTGGCATGGAAACCCAAGGCTCACAGAGGGGTAAAGCATCGCCTCGCTGCAATATTTCAAAAGAAATCCCATCAGGCGATTTAACAAAGGCCATCCGACCGTCGCGCGGCGGACGGTTGATTACCACACCATTATCCATCAAGTGCTGACAATAGGCATGAATATCATCAACACGATAAGCGAGATGGCCAAAGTTTCGCCCGCCCGTGTAATCGTGTTCATCCCAATTATAGGTCAGCTCCAACGCCGGCGCACCGCCAGCCTTAAAGGCCTCTGCATCACCCTCGGCACAGAGGAAAATCAGCGTAAAACGGCCTTTTTCATTTTCATATCGCCGAACTTCGACAAAGCCCATTTTGTTACAATAAAAATCTAACGACTGTTCTAAATTCGAAATACGAACCATCGTGTGCAAATATTCCATCATTGCAAGGCTCCTAAAAAAATCAAATTCTTGCGACACGATGAACGGGACGCGTTCCGGTTGCAATAGGTTCGCCATGACTTTGCGCGATACGGATGCATTATTCCAAAGGTTGACGACCCGTCCAGTGACCGTTAGGCCGTTAAAGCCCAAGAGGATCAAGCCATGTCAGACGTTAAGGAAAATGCTGCTTTATCATCCATCGCAGCTAGCATTATCATTACGCTTGGCAAAGGCGGTGCCGGAATGGCAACGGGTTCGCTTGCGCTCCTCTCCGATGCGGCCCACAGTCTTCTTGACGTTGTAGGAACGACGATGACGTGGTTGGCCATCCGGGCAGCATCCAAGCCCGCCGACGATGGACATCATTACGGACACGGCAAGGTTGAATCCATTGCTGCGCTGGCCGAAACTGCATTTCTCTTTCTGCTTTCCGGTGCCGTTGCTATTGAGGGAATACGAAGGCTTTGGGAAGAGCAGGCAACCGTTTTGGTGCATTGGTCGGCCATAGCTGTTCTCATTGTGTCAATCGTAATTGATTCTTGGCGATTCATTGCCCTAAGGCGCGTAGCACGAGCAACAAACAGTGAAGCCCTTGCGGCCGATGCGCTACATTTTTCAGCTGACCTAGTGAATTCGGTCCTCGTCCTGCTGGCATTCGGTGCCACCGCCATGGGGTATCCCCAAGCTGATGCGCTCGTCGCCATCGGCGTTGCCGTTTTTATTGCCGTGGCAGGATTTCAGTTAGCCCGTCGAACCCTTGACACGTTACTCGATGCTGCACCCAAGGGGATCGCATCTGACATTCGAACAATCGTTCGAGGGGTTAACGGTGTTGTCAACGTCGATGACGTTCGAGCACGCCGAGCGGGATCGGATTTATTTATCGATTTGGAAATAGGGG
This sequence comes from uncultured Hyphomicrobiales bacterium, assembly GCA_903900975.1. Classification (GTDB taxonomy): domain Bacteria; phylum Pseudomonadota; class Alphaproteobacteria; order Rhizobiales; family Beijerinckiaceae; genus CAIUPE01. Next base: position 19,209 of record CAIUPE010000010.1, read on the forward strand.
TTGCCCGCTCGATGCCATTTGATCGGCTGGGCTCATTGAAAACGACAATTATTGACGCCATTCGGTCAAAATTCCCGACGGCCAATGTTACCGTGACCGCAACGCCCGTTGTATTAAACGAAGAAACCGTATTGGAACGCGTCATTCTGATAGCTGCACGTCGGCGACTTCCTGTTCACCACGTCACCGTACAGGAATTGGCAGGCAACCTGTCGGTTAGCCTTGATCTTGAAGTGGATGGCGGCTTGTCGCTCGGCGAAGCCCATCGCCATGCCACTAATCTTGAGGCCGCCATTCGCGAAGAGCTCGGCACAGAAACGGAAGTTGAAACCCATATTGAGCCGCTGGTCATTTCTAGTTTGGTGGGCCGTGACGTCGGCGAAAACGATAAAGCCGTCGTCGAAACATCCCTCGTTCGGCACGCGGGCCAGAACGGATTGATCAGCGACGTTCACAATGTCCGCGTCCGGGCAACCGATCATGGCTTGGTAGTCAATTATCATTGCCGGGCAAACCCCGTTCTTGACATCACTACTGTTCATGAAGCCGTTGATCGACTGGAGCGTGCTGTACGGCTGGATGTTCCCGATATTCTGCGGATTGTCAGCCACACGGAACCGTTACGCCCCGATCGATGATCGAATTGGCCATACTCGACGTGAGTGCCTTGTCGGCGCTATAGAATCTCATCCTTGTCACGATCTCTAAGGTCCCAATGCCATGTGTACCGATACGACCCCCGTCATCCGATTAGACGACTATGCCGCACCAGCCTGGCTGATTGATACGGTCGATCTCGATGTAACGCTGGACGACGTTCGCACCCGCGTTGTGGCCAATATTGAATTCAAACCCAACCCGGCCGTATCGGGCGCTCCACTCGTTCTTGACGGTGACGAATTGGTCCTCGAAAGCCTAGCACTCGATGGCGAGATTTTACCCGCCTCAGCCTATGCCATCGACCGCCGGACCTTGACCCTGCTAAACACGCCACACCGTCGCTTCAGGCTTACCGTCATCACTTTGCTCGATCCCGCAGCCAATACGCAACTGATGGGGCTTTATCGTTCGTCGGGTAATTATTGCACGCAGTGTGAAGCGGAAGGCTTTCGGCGCATAACTTTTTTCTTGGATCGCCCCGATGTGATGACCATTTATACCACTCGGATCGTAGCGAGGAAAGATGACGCTCCCGTCTTGCTGGGCAATGGCAATAGGGTGGAAATCGGTGACCTTTCCGACGGCTGGCATTACGCGATCTGGCATGATCCTCACCCGAAGCCGTCCTACCTCTTCGCTCTCGTCGGCGGCCGGTTAGGAAAAGTCAGCGGACAATTTACGACCCGCTCGGGCCGAAATGTCGAATTGGGCATTTATGTCGAAACCGGTAAAGAAAACCGGGCAGGTTATGCGCTCGATGCCTTAATCCGCTCAATGCGATGGGACGAAGAGGCCTTCGGATGTGAATATGACCTCGACATTTTCAATATTGTTGCTGTGTCCGATTTTAACATGGGAGCAATGGAAAATAAGGGCCTCAACGTCTTCAACGACAAATATGTTCTTGCAAGCCCTGAATCGGCAACCGATGCCGATTATGCGAATATTGAAGCCATCATCGCGCATGAATATTTTCACAGCTGGACCGGTAACCGCATTACGTGCCGCGATTGGTTCCAGCTTTGCTTGAAAGAAGGGCTAACAGTCTTTCGGGATCAGGAATTCAGCGCGGATCAGCGCTCACGCGCCGTAAAGCGTATCGCCGATGTGAGAACTCTGCGTTCCCAACAATTTACCGAAGATTCAGGGCCGCTTGCCCATCCCGTTCGTCCAAACGAATACCGCGAGATCAACAATTTTTATACACCGACAGTGTATGAAAAAGGGGCGGAACTTATCCGCATGCTCAAAATTCTACTTGGCCCGAACCCATTTCGTCAGGGGATGGACCTTTATATGTCGCGTTGCGACGGAACAGCATCGACGATTGAAGAGTTCATCCGATGCTTTGCAGATGCCAGCGGGTGTGACTTGTCTCATTTTGCCCAATGGTATGGACAAGCCGGTACTCCCCATGTCGGCCTCCAGGAAGCCTTTAATCCGGCAACTGGTGAATATCGCCTCACCTTTACCCAGACGACGCCCCCAACACCTGGCCAGCCGGTCAAACAAGCAATGGTTATTCCATTGGCTCTCGCCTTTTTTAACAAAGGCGGCAAACAAGTTTCCTTGGTACCGTCTCAAGGAATGTTCACCAATGGCATTTTTGTCCTTGATAAAGATCATGCCGAACTTGTTTTCAATAACGTATCGGAGAAGCCAATAGTTTCCGCTTTGCGTGATTTTTCGGCGCCTGTTGTTTTGGATATTGCCACGACAGACGAGGAACGTCTGATCCTCCTCGCGCATGACACCGATCCGTTTAACCGCTGGCAAGCGGCCCAGGGCTATGCCATCAAACTTTTGAAGGGAGCGGCTCTCGCTATTCGGCAGGGCAAGGTGCCAAGCTTCGACATCCCGTTCGTCGACGCGCTGGCTCATGTGCTGGACGGCAAGGATCACGCGTTTATCGCTCAGGTACTAGCCATGCCGAGCGAAGGAGATATTGCGCGGGAAATCGGAGCCGACATTGATCCCGACGCTGTCCGTGATGCGCGCTTTGGCTTGCGAAAAGCCATCGGACAGCGAATTGGCAAGCAACTTGAGGCTCTCTGTATAAGTTTAGCGTCAACAGAAAGTTATCAGCCAGACGCTGCAAGCAGTGGTCGCCGGGCACTGCGGAATGTTGCGTTGGATTTGTTGACCATGGGACAACCTGAGCTCGGTCTCGAATTGGCTAAACAGCAATATCATTCCGCCGATAACATGACGGACCGTTTTGCTGCCCTATCAATCTTGGCCCAACATCCTGGCTCCGTGCGCGAAGATGCGTTATCCCATTTTGCTAAGACCTTCGAGAATGATGCGCTTGTACTCGATAAGTGGTTTTCCCTTCAAGCTACGATCCCCGAAAGCGAGACGCTAGATCGCGTCAAGCGTTTGATGTCACATCCCAGCTTTTCCATGAAAAACCCGAACCGGCTTCGTTCGTTGATTGGAGCTTTTGCGAATGGAAATCCCTCGCAATTCAATCGTGCTGACGGTGCAGGCTATCATCTCGTTTCAGAGATTGTGATGGAAATGGATCGCACCAATCCACAAGTCGCCGCGCGTATTCTGGGCGCCTTTAAAACTTGGCGGACGCTAGAGCCCTCACGGCGTGCTTTGGCGGAAACTTCGTTACGCCGAATAGCGGCTCAGGATCCATTGTCAACGGATGTGAGAGATATTGTTACCCGTACATTGGCTTAAAATTTATCTTTTGATTCAGCGTTGTGCCGGAGCAAGCGTCGCATTCAGCGCTGGTCAAAAAAAATCGCAATACTTTATTAACCTCTAGACAAATCATTCGAACACGATTCTTATCACACCGATTCGAATGGCTGGGGGCAGCAAGTTTCGGGTACGATCAGACTAGAAAACCCAAGAGGTTTAAGATGGCGCGCGCGCACGCGGCCGGTACGCGCTCGCGTGCGGCCACGATTCAGGGAATGGCTCGTTCAGTGGCGCATCCGGCGTATGCGCGGATCATTGCAGCCGAGCCTTGGCTTCGTAAATTAGTTCCGGTTCTCGTTGCAACCTTTGTGGTTGTACTTGGCATTTTTGCTTGGCTTGAAACCATTGCATCGCAAAGTGATGCAATGGGCGCGATGGCTGAAGAAGTTGAATTGGTAACCTCCCTGTCCCGTGGAGAAATCATCAGGCTTATTGACGAGCGCGGGGCCTCAAATATTGGCAATCCTCAAGCTTTCCTTATGTCTGCCATTCCTTCTCGATTATTGGCGCGAGACAGAGTCATTGCGATGACCGACGCCACCGGAATGATCAAGGCAATTTTACCCGCAGAAGCGGAGCTGCCGAATATTCCTATTGGCACCGAACAAATGGCAGCGGGCGAATTGGCCGCGCTATCGACCATCACGCAAAAAGACGGGACTCGAGCCATCTTGGCTACCGCGCGCCTCCCTGCACCCATGGGTGGCTTGGCTATAATAGCCCCTGTGAATTCCGGACTTTCCGTTTGGCACAAGCGGACAGTCTCCATGTTAACGATGCTAGGCGGAGCCATCCTCGCCATTATGGGCCTGGGCTTGGCTTATTTTTGGCAAGCCTTCCGGGTGCGCCAATCCGATGCCATCGTCGACAAAGTCCGAGAGCGTCTTGACCTAGCTCTAAACCGGGGACGATGCGGCCTTTGGGATTGGGACATTGCCCGTGGCACCATCTACTGGTCGGACTCAATGTACGACATGCTTGGACTAGAGCGGCAAGCTGAATTTATGTCTTTTGGCGAGGTTAATGGACGGGTCCATCCCGAAGATCGGGATCTCTATGCCCTTGCCGATCAATTAGCAGCGGAGCGAACCAAAACCATTGATCACGCTTTCCGCATCCTAGATGCTAAAGGCGAATGGGTTTGGGTTCGGGCTCGGGCGGAATTAATCCATGATGAGGCAACGGACACCGCCCATCTCGTTGGCATCGTCGTGGATATTTCAGAGCAACGCCGTACGGCCGCCGAAAATGCAATGGCTGATCTCAGACTGCGCGATGCCATCGAGACCATCGGCGAAGCTTTTGTGCTTTGGGATGCTGACAATCGTCTTGTGATGTGCAATTCGAAATTCCAAGATTTGCACGATTTGCCCAGCGAATTTATTCGACGTGGCACACCTTATGAAACGCTAAAGCCCTTCCTGGCACATTTCATTTCGCATGCTCGTCGAGAACAAACGAGCGATGAAGCAAGCGAAGCAAAATCTTATGAAATGCTGCTGCCTGAAGGACGGTGGTTGCAGGTCAACGAACGGCGAACCAAAGACGGCGGCTATGTTTCAGTCGGCACCGATATTACGGCTCTAAAGACCGAAGAACAGCGTTTTCAAGAATCGGAACGGAAATTGACGGCAACGATTTCCGATTTAAGACGGTCGCGAATGACGCTCGAAACACAGGCCGAGCAGCTATCTCAATTGGCCGAGCGTTATTTAGAACAAAAGGCCGAAGCTGAAACCGCTAACCACGCCAAGTCCGAATTTCTTGCCAAGATGAGCCATGAATTACGGACCCCCCTTAATGCCATATTGGGCTTCGCCGAAATTATGGACGCCCAGATTTATGGCCCACTCGGACACCCAAAATATAAAGATTATAGCCACGATATCTCAAAAAGCGGCCAAGCGCTTCTGACGATTATCGCCGATATTCTAGATATGGCTGAACTCGAAGCAGGTCGCATTCGAATTGAAAAACGCCCCATCATTCTTAACAAAGTAGCGGAACACACAATCGATCGACTTAAGTCGGAAGCGAGTGCAAAATCTCAACGAATTGTAGCGAATCTAACAGCAGAAACACCGCTTCTTGCCGATCAGCGGGCCATAGAACGTATCGTTGCCCACCTTGTTCAAAACGCGATCAAATTTACCCCCGAAGGCGGCCGCATTACCGTGACAACACGCGAAGTATCAGGCGCCGTAAACCTTTATGTTGAAGATAACGGCATCGGCATTCCGAAGGAAGCTCTAGCCAAACTCGGCCGCCCCTTCGAATGGGTCGATCTGGATGCAAAGAAGCCAACCGAAGGCGCAGGGCTTGGTCTTGCTATCGCACGCTCGTTTGCAGAATTACACGGCGGCACGTTGACTATTCGTTCAACCGAAGGATCGGGCACGACGGTCTTGGTCCGCTTACCCATTCGCGCTGGCCCCCCGCTTGAACAAGCCGCCTGAAGTATGAACTTTCGGCTCGTGGCATTATCAGGCGACGAGCCTTTTTTCGAAAATTGCGCGAATTTTCTGCTGAACTTCTTTCAGATGCCCATCGAGCAATTTAAAGTCTGGCAATCCTGCCAAGGCGGCTAATCTTTTCAGAAACGTTCGATCCGCTGATTTCGGATCAAAGTCGTCCGCTATCATTGTACGTTGCCACTGCATCATATCACGCATCAAGCCGTATCCTTCTAATAGAATAGCGATATCGTCTCGATCAACGAGGCCTTGATCGCGCGCCGCAATTAGAATTGAAGCGGTATTTTGTTGAGCGATGACGGGTTGAGCGTGAGCTTCCGTCAATACTAAAGTTTGCGCGATAAATTCAATATCCATCAAGCCACCACGGGCCAATTTGAGATCCCATACCGAACTTTCGCCCTTTTCTTTTGTAATCAAAAAACGCATTTCTGCAGCATCATGAGCAACCCGAGCCGGATCGCGTTGCCGGGATACGATGCGACGCAATTCGCCCGATACTTCGCGCATAAAGTCCAACGGTCCGGCTACCGGTCGCGCTCGCACCAACGCAAGATGTTCCCAAGTCTCGGCTTCGCCATGGGTATGATAATCGAGGAACCCACGATATTGCGTTGCCGCGGGCCCTTTATTGCCGGATGGCCTCAGCCGCATATCAACGGCATAAAGCAGCCCCCGGCGCGTGGGAACCGTTAAGGCGCTGATCAGCCGCTGGGTCAATCGACCGTAATAGACCACCGGGTCGAGCGGACGTGCACCGTAACTTTCCTCTTTTTGGGCGTTAA
>CAIUPE010000011.1 GCA_903900975.1 uncultured Hyphomicrobiales bacterium
ATCAGTATTATCGGCGACAAAGCCACGCTGGCTGCCGTCATCGCGGGACAAAATACTGGTCAGGCAAATGTTAGTGGTTTTGTTCGCAAATGGCGCACCCGCCCCGATTCGAACGGGGGGCCTCTGCCTTCGGAGGGCAGCGCTCTATCCAGCTGAGCTACGGGTGCTTTCCGTCATTCTGTTTACCTGATCCCTCTCGCCTCGGCAACTGAGGTATAGAATTTAACGAGGTGCCCGTTTTGCTAAAATGCGTTGCAACGTTCGGCGATGCATGGAAAGACGCCTCGCCGTTTCCGAAACATTGTGGGAACACTGCTCATAAATGCGTTGGATATGCTCCCACCGCACGCGGTCGGGGGACATCGGATTTTCCGGTAGGGTTACCGATGACAATGCATCCGCCCGAAGTGCACGTTCGATATCGTCGAACTCCGCCGGCTTAGCCAGATAATCGGCTGCTCCAAGCTTTAAAGCAGCCACTGCCGTTGCAATATTAGCATAGCCTGTCACCACCACCCCACGAGCATCCGGTCGCCTTTTGGCGAGAGCCGCGATCAGATCCAGTCCATTCCCGTCAACAAAGCGCAAATCCACAACCGCAAAAGCCGGAGGATCATTCTCGATGGCCTCCAGCCCCGCTTTGGCCGTTTCTGCGACGTCAACCTGATAGCCGCGCAACTGCATCTCGCGAGAAAATCGCGCGACGAATGATTTTTCGCTATCCACAATCAAAAGCGAACGATCCGATAGGCTACCTAAGCTCGAAACATCGTTCATCTGGCCGATCCTTCGACATTTTTTCAGCAGTCATCTTACGTGCCAAAGCGACAATTGGTTCATTGTCTCCCACCAATAGCCCATGCCAACGGCGCATCACGGCACAACATCGCAAAATATCATTCTAAATCAGTATCTTAATTGTCATTTAAGGATTGTTCACGGAAATTGTCGATTCTAAGTTACGAATAATTGCATATCGCAAGAAAATGAGACTATGGTTGGCTTTGTGCAATGCAATATATTGCATTTGGCACGTCCCGGGATCGGAGTTTGAGCATGCAGTTGCCTCTCTATATGTGGTACGAAGCGACCCACGCCCTTTTGGGACCTGCTCGGGCGCTTTCGGGCTCAACGAAGATTTTTTATAACAATCCGATCAACCCGATGTCCCTCTCGCCCCTTGGACGAGGCATGTCGGCTGCGTGCGAGATGTTCGAACGCGCCACGCGCCGCTACGGTAAACCGACATTTGATTTCAAGCCGGTATCGGTTGACGGCGTTTCCTTGGCCATCATCGAGGATGTGGTCTGGACCAAGCCATTCTGCAACATTGTACATTTTCGGAAGCAATTTATTAAAAATGTCGTCGAACAACCGAAGATCTTGATCGTCGCGCCCATGTCAGGGCATTACGCCACGCTATTGCGTGGAACGGTCGAAACATTTTTGCCTACCCATGATGTATATATCACCGATTGGGCAGATGCGCGGACGGTACCTCTCAGCGCTGGCCGCTTCGATCTTGATGATTATATTGATTATGTGATCGAGATGGCTGAGCTTCTGGGGCCGGATATTCATCTTATGGCCGTTTGCCAGCCCGCTGTTCCCGTCATTGCTGCCATTGCACGGATGGAAGCCGAGAATAATCCCGCAACGCCATGTTCAATGACTCTGATGGGCGGTCCGATCGACACGCGCGAAAGCCCAACAAAGGTTAATCTTTTGGCGCAAGACCGTGGTATTGATTGGTTCCAACACAATTGTATCGTCCACGTCCCTCTCCCTAATCCAGGCTTTATGCGGCAGGTCTATCCGGGCTTTCTGCAGCTCTCCGGATTTATGGCGATGAATATTGACCGCCATATCGAGGCCCATGGCGAAATGTTCAACCACCTCGTCCATGGCGATGGCGACTCGGCAGAAAAGCATATCGATTTTTATGATGAATATATGGCCGTGATGGATCTCACCGCAGAATTCTATCTCCAGACGGTCGATACCGTGTTTGTGCGCCATGCATTGCCAAAAGGCGAGATGATGCATCGCGGTAAACACGTCAATCTGAAGGCCATTCGCCATTGTGCGTTAATGACGGTCGAGGGCGAAAAAGACGATATTTCCGGTGTCGGACAAACCCATGCTGCCCACAAGCTGTGTGTGAATATACCTGACGAGCGCCGTGCCCACTGGGTGCAGCCAAAAGTTGGCCATTACGGCGTGTTCAACGGCTCGCGCTTTCGCAATGATATTGCACCCCGCATTGCTGCCTTTATGGCAAACAGCGCGGTAGGAAGCCCAAAAGCCGGCAAGCGGAACGTGCCCGATCTGGAGCTTATCGGCGCTTAACGTTTAAGCGATAAGGATGACAAAAAGGCGTTCGGGGGGCACTGTAGCTCCATGATTCCTTTTTTGTCATCCCGGACTAAGCCCCGCCAGCCGTCGCATATCGAGGTACCTCACGGGGGCTCAATTTTCCGCGTCACGCTCAAGCGTAGCCCGGCGGCCAGGCGATATACGCTGCGTGCCAGTTCAGCCAAGCACGAAATCACGCTCACAATGCCGATGCGCGGTTCGTTGGCACAGGCAACCGAATTTGCTCATCGCTATGGCGGATGGATTGCCGAAAGGCAGAAAAAATTCGAACCAAAAATTGCCTGCGTTCCGGGTGCCGTGGTGCCCTTGCGCGATATTCCCCATCGCATTGAACATCGAGAAACGTCCCGTGGCACGGTGTGGACTGAAACCGACGAATCGGGAGACGCGTTGATCGTTGTCACGGGGCGCCTCGAACACGTTCAGCGTCGGATCAAGGATTTTCTTAAGAAGCAAGCGAGCCAAGATCTGGATAAAGCGGTTGAACGATTTACGGTGGCGCTTGGCATTCCAGCCCGACGCATCGCCCTAAAAGACACCACCAGCCGATGGGGTTCATGTTCGAGTACAGGACGCCTTAATTTTTCCTGGCGGCTTATTTTGGCTCCTTCGGAGGTTTTAGAGTATCTGGCGGCGCATGAAGTCGCCCACTTAAAAGAATTGAATCATTCTGCCCGCTATTGGCGCATCGTCGAAAGTCTGTTTCCCGACTATCAAAAGGCCGAGCTATGGCTCAAACGCCATGGGGCATCCCTCCACCGCTTTCAATAGGTCAAGTTTAGGCCTACGGCGTATTGGGAACGGAGCCGGGTGGCCGCAAGACTTGTCCCTCGTCGGAGGAATGGGCGGGCGCCTGCGACGGTTGGGGGCTCGACATCCAAGGCAAATTCCACCCAGCAAACAAATCGGCGGGCGGTGCGTCGCTCACCGACAAAGGAACCGGTTGGCTCTTGGCAAGAGCCTGCTTCATGAACCGTGACCAAATCTCGACTGGCAAACTCCCACCTGCGACATGCTTGGTAGGCGAATTATCGTCGTTGCCGAGCCATATCCCCGTTGTTAACGCGCTGGTGTAGCCGACAAACCAAGCGTCCCGAAAATCCTGGCTCGTACCCGTCTTGCCCGCCGCATCCCAACCCGGAAGATCGGCCTTTTTGGCCGTTCCGCTTTTGAGCGTCTCGCGCATCATGACGTTCAATTCCGCAAGATAGGCTGGATCGATGACTTGGCGTCCCTGGCTGTCGGCGCGGGTATAAATCAAATCGCCATCCCGCGAGATCACTTCGGTGATGATATAGGGGCTGACCAAAAATCCGCCATTGGCAAAGCTCGTATAGGCAGCCGTCAGCTCCAAGGGAGTGACAACCGATGTTCCCAGCGCGATCGATGCATTCACATCGAGTTTCGAGTGAATGCCCAAACGCTGCGCGACTGTTGCGACCGTCTTCGGACCAACCTCTAACCCCAGTCGGACCGCTACCGTGTTGAGCGACTGCGACAGACCCTCCGTAAGGGTTACCTGTCCACGATACTCTTTCGCATAATTTTCCGGCTGCCAGCCTTTGACGTTGATTGGCGCATCCTCGCGTACCGTTTCGGGCGTCAGACCTTTCTCTAAAGCAGCGAGATAGACAAAGGGTTTAAAAGCCGAGCCCGGCTGTCGCTTTGCGCTTGTCACCCGGTCAAATTGGCTGTCGACATAGGAACGGCCACCCACCATAGCCCGAATGGCTCCGTCAGGGTCGAGCGAAACAAGTGCGCCTTGGGTCACGCCATATTTCACACCTTTGGCCTGCAGCTCCTCCGTCATCGCCTTCTCAGCATAAGATTGCATGGCCGGATTGATCGTCGTCGTAACAATCAAATCACCATCAATGGTGCCAACCAAATCGTCGAGCACATCCATGACGTGGTCAGCCGCATAAAGAACCGAGCCTACTCCCTTGGGTTTCGTCACATCTGCGGGATGTGCCAACGCATCGGCCAATTCTGCTTCGGTAATAAAATTTTCGCGCTGCATCGCGGCAAGGACAAGGGCTGCCCGAGCATGTGCCGCTTCGGGATTGCGATTTGGTGCAAGCCGTGTGGGGGACTGCACCAGGCCACCCAAAATGGCAGCCTCGGCAATTGTGACCTCGCGCGCTGATTTACCGAAATATTTATGCGCCGCCCCCTCGACTCCATAAGCCCCTGAACCGAAATAGACGCGGTTCAAATAGAGTTCTAAAATCTGGTCCTTACTGAATTTACGCTCCAGCCAGAGCGCCAGAATGGCTTCCTGAATTTTGCGGGATGCTGTGCGCTCTTGGGTCAAAAACAAATTTTTTGCCAATTGTTGCGTAAGCGTTGATCCGCCTTGCACGCCGCCGCCGGAATGCACGAGGTTGCGCATCAGCGCGCGCGCAATGCCGACCGGATCGATACCGAAATGGTTGTAAAATCGGTGATCTTCGATCGCAATAAAGGCTTGGGGGAGATAATGCGGCAATTCGCTGAGCGTAACCTCGCGCCCGCCCGTTTCTCCCCGATTGGCCAATAGCGTGCCATCCGATCCCAGAATGGCAATATTGGGCGGCCGCTTGGGCACCGCCAGCTGGTCGATCGGCGGCAATTTAGATGCGTAATAGCCCACCAACGCACCGAGCGCGATCAAACCCCAAAGGGCAAATACAACCGACCAATAGATCAATCGACCCCATAAGGAGCGTTGCGGATTAGCCCGCTCCGTTTTCGCGGCGTTCTTTTCCGTTCGCTTTGGCGTTCGCGTCGGCTCGTGGGGAGCGACGTCCTCATCATCGGAAACTGGCTGGCGCTTTTTCGCACGTTTCGGCGGCGGACCAAACCGATCCTCCTCAGCCACACGGCGGCGAGACGGGGCACCGTCTTCAAGATACGGCTCGCGCCGATCACGCCTATCGTTCATGGCCCTAGCTTTCCCGCTTTATCGCTTGTTGGCATAAGCCCTAACAAACCGCCCTTAAGCGGTGGTTAAGTCCAAGCGAATGAACGTATTAAGCGGCCCGCGCTGGCGCATGGGCCAAGATCCTGCACAGCCGTGCAATCGTTGCCTTCATCTCGTGGCGATGCACCACCATGTCGACCATGCCATGGGCCTTCAAAAATTCCGACCGCTGGAAACCCTCGGGCAGCTTTTCACGAATTGTCTGCTCGATCACTCGAGGACCAGCAAAGCCGATCAGCGCACCGGGTTCGGCGATGTGGATATCCCCCAGCATCGCATAAGAGGCCGTCACGCCACCCGTCGTTGGATTGGCGAGCACGACGATATAAGGCAACTTGGCTTCGCGAAGGCGGCGCACCGCAACGGTCGTACGCGGCATCTGCATCAGCGAGAACATGCCTTCCTGCATGCGCGCGCCACCGGAGGAGGCAAACAGCACAAACGGCGTCTTCTTGGCCACCGCCGTTTCCATACCCTTTATAATCGCCTCGCCTGCGGCCATGCCCAAAGAGCCGCCCATAAAATCAAAATCTTGCACGCCAATGGTTAGCTTCACGCCTTCCACTTGGCCAAAAGCGATCTTCACGGCATCCACCAACTGCGTCTTGGTTTTCGCATCCCGAAGCCGATCGACATAGCGCTTCTCATCGCGGAATTTCAGCGGATCAAGCGGCACTTCCGGAAGCGCGATATCTTCATAAACCCCATCGTCAAACATGGATTTAAGGCGTGCGACAGCGGCAAGCCGCATGTGATAATCCGAACCCGGAATAACATTCAGATTAGCTTCAACGTCTTTGGCAAACACAAGCTGGCCGCTCTCCGGACATTTGATCCAGAGATTTTGCGGCGTGTCCCGCTTCAGAAAGGAGCGGATCTTCGGGCGTACGACATTGGAGATCCAGTTCATCGTTTCCATCGTCTTTATTCCTTTGATCGCGTTACTTCTTGACGGAGCGAACGCCAGCGGCAATCTCGCTCACCAACGCCATGACCGAGCTCACCGTCGTCGATGTCGCTTTGCCGTTCGCGTCAAGCGACCGCTTGACCATGTCCACGAGAGCGGAACCCACCACCACACCATCGGCACCCTTGGCAATCGCAATAGCATCAGACGCCGTTTTCACGCCAAAGCCAACGGCAACCGGAAGGTCCGTATGGGACTTGATCCGCGCAACCGCTGTTGCCACTTTGCCGAAATCAGGCGTCGCAGCACCGGTAATGCCCGCAATCGAAACATAATAGACAAAACCGGACGTATTCGAGAGCACTTTCGGTAACCGCTTATCATCCGTTGTCGGTGTCGCAAGACGAATGAAATTGAGGCCCGCGGCGAGCGCAGGCTTGCACAATTCATCATCTTCTTCGGGCGGACAATCGACAACGATAAGCCCGTCAATGCCCGCAGCTTTCGCGTCGACCAAGAATTTCTCGACGCCGTAAATATAGATCGGGTTGAAATAACCCATGAGAATGATCGGCGTGTCCTGATCACCCGCTCGAAAGGCCCGCACAAGATCAATTGTTCCGTGCAGTGTTTCACCAGCGGCGAGCGCCCGTAAGCCTGCCGCCTGAATGGCCGGACCATCTGCCATCGGATCGGTAAACGGCATGCCGATTTCAATCAGATCAGCGCCCGCCTTTGGCAGGGCTTTGACGATTTCTAACGCCGTTGACGGATCAGGATCGCCCGCCATCACAAACGTCACAAGAGCTGCGCGGCCTTCTGCCTTTAAAGCGGCAAAGCGTGTATCAATGCGTGTTGTCATTACATGCCACCCAAATGCTCGGCCACCGAGAAAATATCCTTATCGCCACGACCGCAAAGGTTGACGATCATCAGATGATCTTTTGGTTTTAACGCCGCAATTTCAACCGCCCGCGCTATCGCATGCGCCGGTTCCAATGCTGGAATAATGCCCTCAAGTTTCGAGAGCAATTGAAACGCCTCAAGCGCTTCGCTATCCGTCGTCGAAAGATAGGTCACCCGCCCGGTATCATGCAGCCAGGAATGCTCCGGCCCGATGCCCGGATAATCAAGACCTGCCGAGATCGAATGGGCTTCGGCAATCTGGCCGTCCTCATTCATCAGCAGATAGGTGCGGTTGCCATGCAAAACGCCAGGCTTGCCACCATTTAACGACGCGGCATGCGCGCCCGAAGCGACACCGTGACCAGCCGCCTCAACGCCAAAAATTTCAACCGAAGCATCATCCAAAAACGGATGGAACAGACCAATCGCGTTTGAACCGCCACCGATGCACGCCACAAGCGAGTCCGGCAACCGCCCTTCCCGCTCCAACATCTGCTCGCGGGCTTCTTTGCCGATGATCGACTGGAAATCACGCACCATCATTGGGTAAGGATGTGGTCCCGCCGACGTGCCGATGCAATAGAACGTGTCTTCCACATTCGACACCCAATCGCGTAGCGCCTCGTTCATCGCGTCTTTCAGCGTCTTCGAGCCCGAAACCACCGGAACAATCTCAGCGCCTAACATTTTCATCCGGAACACGTTCGGCTTCTGCCGCTCGACATCAACCTCGCCCATATAAACAACGCATTTAAGGCCGAAGCGGGCGCAAGCGGTAGCCGTTGCCACGCCGTGCTGACCCGCGCCTGTTTCCGCAATAATGCGGGTCTTGCCCATGCGACGGGCGAGCAGGATTTGCCCCAACACATTGTTGATCTTATGCGCGCCGGTATGGTTCAGCTCGTCACGCTTCAGGTAAATCTTGGCACCGCCAACATGCTCGGTGAGACGCTCAGCGAAATAGAGCGGGCTGGGACGGCCAACATAATGCGTATGAAACGAAGTTAACTCCGCATGGAAGGCGGGGTCAGCTTTTGCCGCCGTGTAGGCCTTTTCCAAGTCAAGAATCAGCGGCATTAGCGTTTCGGCTACGAAACGACCGCCATATTGACCAAAATGCCCGGTCTCATCAGGTCCAGTACGGAACGAATTGAGCGTCTGCTGAATCGTCATATCCCTTTAGTCCTTCCCGTGTCCCGATATGTCTGCCAAACGGGCAGCCTTTATAAATGCGTTGATCCTAGCGACATCCTTTACACCAGGCGCGCTTTCAACGCCCGATGACACATCGACGCCGGCAGCGTTCGATATCGCGATTGCCTCCGCGACATTCGACGGATCAAGCCCTCCTGAGACCATAAACGGCTTCGCAAGGTCAAGCCCTGCCAGCAGTTTCCAGTCAAAAGCGACGCCATTGCCACCAGGAAGCGTCGCATCCTTCGGTGGCTTGGCATCCAAAAGGAGCCAATCAGCGGCTGAATAGGCCCGCGCCGCCTCAATATCGGAGGCATCTGAAACACCGACCGCTTTAATAATAGGCAATCCAAAACGGGCTTTGATCGCTTCAACCCGTTCCGGCGTTTCCTTGCCATGGAGCTGGATCAGATCGGGATGCACGGCCTCAATAACGGCCTCAAGCGTGGCATCATCCGGATCAACCAGCAAAGCAACGGCCTGAGCCCGCCCTGCAACATGTTGGTTCAGCGTCCGCGCCTCATCGAAAGAGACATAGCGCGGTGATTTCGGAAAAAAATTAAACGCCACCCAATCAGCACCCGCGTGGATCGCCGCGTCGAGTGTATCGGGGGTGCGCAAACCACAGATTTTAATCACCGTTGACATAGATGCCGATGTCGCATGGCGGGGTCGAAGAGTCCATGTTTTCTTGGCAAGGTCAATGGTCTCTGATAAGATGCCTTTACAGCTTGTAAAGGCAATAATATGACCCTTAATATTCGCAGTGCAGAGGTCGCGTCCCTCGCCCGGGAACTGGCAACCATCAAAGGAACCACGATCACAGAAGCAGTGGCCGAAGCGCTTCGGCGCGAGCTTAAGCAAAGCAAGCGGCCTTTAAGAGACCGGTTGCGATCCATTCAAGCCGAGATTGCCACATTGCCGCCAACTGGCTTGCAAGCCGATAAAGCGTTTTTCGATGAGCTCTCAGGAGATGCTTGATGTTTCTGGATGCGAGCATCGTCGCTGCCATTGCTCTTTCGGAGCCAGAAGCTCCAATCATTCTCGAGAAAATTGAAACGGCTGATAGTGTCTATGTTTCTGCCATCGTCGTATTCGAGGCCGCCATGGCTCTTGCGAGGGTCAAGGGACTGTCTCCAGAGCATGCCTCAGAATTAATCGAGCGGATCATAACCGAGTTAGACGCACGGCTTGTGCCCATTGACGGCGCGATGGCCTTGGAAGCCATAAAAGCCGCGTCGCGTTTCGGCAAAGGTCGACATAAGGCTGCGCTTAATCTTGGTGACTGTTTTTCTTACGCCGCAGCCTATGTCTTAAGAGTTCCGCTTTTATACAAAGGCAATGATTTCAGCCAAACCGATCTGGAAAAGATTGGCGTTTAAAGACGAGATTGCGTTCGCCGTAGCATCAGCAAAACAGCATCTTTCCGCGTCCCTTAAGCCATGTCATAAAAGGGCATGATCATCGCGCTTGCCCTCATTCTGATGTGTCAGCTCGCAGGCGAGGTTTTGACGCGCAGCATGGGCCTGCCCATCCCCGGCCCTGTGCTGGGCATGGCTATTATGTTTGTTGGGCTGATGGTGCGGTCCCGCTTTCCCATACTCAAAAAGCCTGCCGGTGACGGCGTATTGGAGCAAACGGGCAGCGGCATTCTGGCTAGCCTCTCCCTGCTCTTTGTCCCTGCGGGCGTTGGCATTATCCAGCGGCTTGATATTTTGGCCGATCATTGGGTGGCGCTTGCCATCGCGCTTGTTGCCTCAACCGTGCTGGCCATGGTGGTAACCGTCCTCACTTTCCGCCTGATGGCAGGCAAAGGGGATGCCTCATGAGCGATGTCGATTTCTCGCTCTGGGTCTATTTGTCACGCACCCCGCTTTTATGGCTGTCGGTGACGCTCTTGGCGTATGGTATGACCGACGCCTTCTCCAAAAAGCTGAACCGCCACCCGCTCGCTAATCCGGTGCTGCTGGCGATTTTGATCATTGCAGGTCTGTTGCGGCTAACGGGAACGCCTTACCGGACTTATTTCGAGGGTGCGCAGTTCATCCATTTTCTGCTTGGCCCGGCAACGGTGGCTTTGGCTTTCCCGCTCTATGAGCATCGGGAAACGGTGAAGCGGGCGCTCTTACCTATGATGGTGGCGCTCATCGCCGGTTCGATCACAGCCTTTGTTTCCGCCGTCTGGATTGCCTCCATACTCGGCATACCCCGCAGCATGTTGCTGTCACTGGCCCCAAAATCGGTAACGGCGGGTGTTGCCATGGGCATTACGGAACAATTGGGCGGCGATCCGGCGCTTACCGCCGTTCTGGTGATCTTGACCGGTATCACGGGTGCTATCCTTGCAACCCCGCTTCTCAACGCGCTTGGTATCAAAGATTGGCGGGCACGCGGCTTGGCGGTTGGCCTTGCGGCCCATGGCATCGGGACGGCGCGGGCGTTTCAAGTCCACCCGATTGCCGGAACCTTCGCGGGCATCGCCATGGGCCTCAACGCACTTTTGACGGCTATCTTGGTGCCGCTAGCGGCCAGTTTCATCCGCTAAACGACTATTTCGTCATTGCGAGCGACAGCGAAGCAACCCAGCTAATAGATGTTAAAAGGGCGCAACGGTCCAACAACGCTTTTCCTGAATCTTTAACTGGGTCGCTTCGCTGCCGCTCGCGATGACGGCACACACGAACGAAAAGCGCGCGAGATGATCAAGCGTCCCTTATCTGCTTCCACACCAAAATAGCCGCCGCCAAATCCTCAATCGCCGTACCCACTGACTTGAACATGGTAATTTCACTCGGGCTCGACCGACCGCGATGCTTGCCGCGTGTCAGATCATACAAATCGGCTTTGATGTCGCCTTCAGCGATAATCCCATCAGCCAGCGGTTGGGCGTAATCACCGCCTTCATGCATCGCGCCTTCGCGCGTGTCACAAAACAGGCTAGCCCGCTTGACGACCTCGTCATCCGTTTCGCGCATCGACGGTTTAAAAGCGCCAACGCAATCGAGATGCGCGCCGGGTTTTAACCAAGCCCCGTGAATGAGCGGTTCGGTCGATAGTGTCGCGCATGAGATCAGATCTGCTTCCCGCACGGCCGCTTCAAGATCGGTTACCGCGCGAACAGGATAGCCGTCCGCCCGCAATTCGGCTGCAACCTTCTCCGCCCGCTCGGACCGATGGTTCCAAAGCGCGACATCCTTGATCGGGCTCGTCGCGCAATGCGCCTTGATCAGAAACGGTGCGAGTGCGCCCGCACCCACCATGACCATTTTCGAAGCATCCGGTCGGACACAATAACGCGCAGCCAGCGCCGAAGCGGCCGCTGTCCGCCAAACCGTTAACCTCGCGCCATCTAATGCGACCAAAGGCGCGCCGGTTGTGCCGTCTAAAAGCAGATAAGTGCCCATTACGGCAGGAAGATTTTTCGCCCCATTGGCCGGATAGATCGTGACCAGCTTGGTACCGACAAAAGGCTCTTGCGAATCCGCACCTGTCCATGCGGGCATCAACAACAAAGTGGCATCGCTGTCGGGCCGCTTGATATCGTGATGATGGCGTAAAGGAACAGTTATCTCAGAACGAAAGGCCTCTGAAAGCGCATCGGCCAATCGAACAGGGTCGAGTACGCCATCAATTGCAGTGGCAGAAATCGTTTTCATGGATCACACTTTCAAGCGGCAAGTTCAGCCGATCAGGGTAGCCGGCGGCAAAGGCGGCAAATTCCGCTCGCGCCTTAATTCTTCATTTTCACGGCGCTGCCGCTCAAGGTCCCGCCGATGAAGGCGTGCCGCCCGGCGATGCCGTCCTTCGGAAACCCATACTGCAACCCCGCCCAGTAAAATACCAAGCATCAATCCGATAAAGATGGGCAGAAACAGCGGAAGCTCAAAAGACAGCGGAGGATTACTAACCCCTATCGGATCCAACACAAGCGTAACCATGCCCCGGTTAGCCACTGCGAAAACGAGAAGGATAATGGCAATGGGCAAGAAGATGACAGCGCGTAAAATGGCCTTCATAGCTGTCCCAATCTGCACATCCTTAGCCGTGTGACGCTTCCATATTCAGCCGGAACCGCATTTCCTTGCCTGCCTTGAACACGGGAACGACCTTTTCAGCCACCGCCACATGTTCACCGGTCCGCGGATTACGGCCCAAACGTGCATCCCGCTTTTTCACTGAAAAAGCACCGAATCCGCGAATTTCCACCCGATCCCCACGTGAAAGCGCATCAACAATCTCTTCCAATATCGCATTCACAACGTTTTCAGCGTCGCGTTGATATAATTCCGGATATTGATCCGCAATTTTTTGAACAAGCTCTGATTTGATCATTCTACTTCTTCTGTTTTTTAAAACGCAGCCAATTGCCGATAGGCCTAATGATTTATGGCACAGAAGGGTGCCAGAGGACCAGCATACCGTCAAGAACATGCGCCCTAGAGACTTCACCTAGAGCATCCAGCGCGGCACCAAGCTGTCCTAAACCGGCCATTTTAAACAGCTGGGCCGCATTTTCGGTTAGTCCCCATCGTTCAGCCAAGCTGCCACGTTTCCAATCCCGCACCGGCAAACCTTTCGGCAGCCCACGCTCATTCTCGAGCCACGCGATAGCCTGATCTTCCGATCCTACCTCGTCCACCAGTCCAAGATACACACCCTGCTTACCGGTAAAAACGCGCCCGTCAGAAACCTCGGCCAGCCGACCATCATCCATATGGCGGCGCTCCTTGACCAAGGCTTTGAACCATTCAAAATTTGCAGTGACAAGTGCAGCAATCGCCGCCCGTGACTCAGGTGTTGCCGATTCAATCGGACTTGGCGCGGCTTTTAACGGCGAGGATTTGATCGATTCCACCTTAATGCCGATCATATCCAACATGCGCACAATGTCGGGATACTGAAATAAAACCCCAATTGACCCGACAATCGAGGTTTCTCGCGCGATCAAATGATCGGTTCCTATTGCGGCAATATAGCCACCCGATGCAGCCATACTATCGATAACGGCCACTGTTGGCTTTTTAGCCGCCAATTTACGAAGCGCGTCATAGAGCGCTTCGGATCCAGTAACCGTTCCCCCGGGGCTATCAATTACAATGAGAGCGCCCTTAGCGCTGCTGTTTTCAACATCATGGATGAGTTTGATTGTTGAATCATCGCCAGTAATGACGCCGGCAATATTGATTTTGGCAATATGAGCCGTCCGGCGAGCCAATTGCGGTCCGCCTGCAGCGTAAAATCCAGCACCAACAATGGCAACGACAGCGATGAGGAACGCCGTCGCCCGCCAAAAACTCACTTTTCGCCCAAGTCTGCGGCGTTCAACCTGATATTCACGGTCCATAGCAATTATCCTTTGCCCCAAACGATGGGCTAATCGCTCTCTTACTACCCTGCCGTCAGCCCCCTCGCAACACCCGCTGGGTTGCGTATGAATTGAATGCAAGTTAGGTCAAATTCGCTGCGCGCTTCGGCGGATCGAGGCGCCAAAGTGTAAAAAGGAATTTAACCATGACGATCACACGCATCGGAGCGGGCCCCCGCATGAGCAAAGCCGTCGTTCACGGCAACACCGTCTATCTCGCTGGTCAGGTCGCCGATGCGGCCAAGGGCAAGAGCGTCGGTGAACAGACCAAAGATATTCTTCAGCAAATCGATGCCATTTTGGCCGAAGCTGGCACAGACAAGTCCAAGATCTTGTCGACCAATATCTGGCTTGCCGACATTTCCACCTTTGCCGAAATGAATGCAGAATGGGATGCGTGGATTGTACCGGGCGCAACGCCAGCCCGTGCAACGGTTGAATCAAAGCTGGCAGCACCGATCTACACCGTCGAAATCATGATGACGGTTGCGCGTTGAGTTCCAACTTATGATGTCATCTGACGTATTGATGGAGCGCTTTCTAGCGCTCCATCCTAAATTGATTGACTTATCGCTAGGGCGGCTAACACGTCTCTTGGATGCGTTGGGCAATCCCCAATTGCGCTTGCCTCCAGTCATCCACGTTGCCGGCACCAACGGGAAGGGATCGACAATCGCGTTCATGCGGTCGATTCTGGAATCTGCAGGCCTTTCGGTCCATGTTTACACCTCCCCACATTTGGTTCGTTTTCACGAACGTATCAGACTTGCTTCGCCCAGCGGGGGAGCACTCGTTGGCGAGGAACGGCTTGTAGAGGCATTCGAGCGCTGCGAAAGAGCCAATGCAGGCCAAGCCATCACGGTCTTTGAGATGACGACGGCCGCGGCTTTCGTGTTATTCTCTGAGCATCCAGCGGATGTCTTATTGCTTGAGGTCGGTCTTGGCGGCGAATTCGACGCCACCAATGTCATTTCCCCTCCCTTGGTCAGCGTTATTACGCCAGTATCGATGGATCATTCCGAGTATCTTGGCGATTCCTTGGCAAAAATAGCTATGGCAAAGGCCGGAATTCTCAAGCGTAATGTTCCGGCCGTTATGGCCAAGCAGGAACACCCCGAAGCTGAAAAAATTATTGAACAGAAGGCTGCTCGGCTGGGCATCCCTCTCATCGCATCGGGACAGCACTTCCACAGCTATGAAGAGAATGGCCGCCTCATTTTTCAGGACGAGGATGGCCTCATGGATTTGCCGTTACCAATGCTACCGGGTCGTCATCAACACGATAATGCTGGCACCGCCATTGCTGCCTTGCGAGCTGCAGGCTTTGGCACCTTGCCCGCGTCAGCCTATGAACACGGCATAGCCAACGCCATCTGGCCAGCTCGCTTACAGCGGCTGACAACGGGAACCCTCACGACCCTCATTCCGGCCGATAGCGAGCTATGGCTGGATGGCGGCCATAATCCGGATGGTGGGAACGTTCTAGCAGCGGCAATGGCAGAATTTGGTCAACATATTCCCCGCCCGCTGGTAATGATCGTTGGTATGTTGGGCACAAAGGATTCAGCCGCATTCCTGATGTCCTTTGCGGGCCTTGCAACAGAACTGATTGCAGTGCCTATACCAAGCCAAAAGGTAGCACGTTCCCGCGAAGAAGTTGCATCACTCGCTAGGTCTGCCGGCATCCATGCCGATGTTTCGGAAGGGTTTGAAGAAGCCCTTCGAAATCTGAAATCACGGAGCTGGCCCTTGGCACCACGAATTCTCATTACCGGATCGCTTTATCTAGCGGGCGAGGTCTTGGCCGCCAATGGAACGCCCCCGGTCTAACACACCGATGCGGTTCCTAACTTCTCCACGGGGCAAGATGAGTTTCAATCCGGCAATCGTAATCTGGCGATGATCGCTCCCTGAACAAGCCATCCCGTCAATTGCAACGGCCCATGCTGCCTGCGCGCTCATCCAGAAAAAGGCAACCGACACCCACCGTAACCTTCTTTGGTTGCGCAGGGTTATTCCACCCCCCTTCGAAAAAAGGTGCGCGATGATCTTGCATGATCTTGCTCCGGGCTTGAAAGCCGTGCAAGCATCGGTTCAACATATGCCGATCATCATGGGATTAATGAAGGGGACGAAGCGTATGGCTGAGATGCGACTGGGCTATACAGACATGCATACGGCTGGCGAACCCGTACGCATTGTCACCAGCGGCTATCCTACCCTATCGGGACAAACCATTCTTGAACGGCGCCGTGACGCCAAAGCACATTACGATCACTTCCGACGTGCCATGAATTTTGAACCACGTGGACATGCCGGAATGTACGGCGTCATCCCCGTTCCGCCATCGCATCCGGAAGCCGTTATAGGCGTTCTCTTTACCCATTACGAAGGCTACTCGACGATGTGCGGTCACGCAACCATTGCGATCGGTCGTTGGGTCATCGACCAAGGCCTCGTGCCTAAAGTGGAGCCTGTAACGCGCTTTGCCATCGAAGCCCCGTGCGGATTACTGCGTTTGGCGTGCAACGTAGAAAAGGGCGAGGTGACACGGGTTATATTTGAAAGTGTGCCAGCGTTTCCTTTTGCTCGAGATCTTGTCGTCGATGTGCCGGGACATGGAAAAATTATGACCGATATTTCCTATGGCGGCGCATTCTATTGCATTCTCCCCGCGTCGCGCTTCGGCCTCGATTTTTTTACCACCCATACCGATCAACTTGTCTTAGCCGCCGCCGCCTTAACCGATACGGTGCGCGCAAGTGTCAAACTACACCACCCCGAGGCCGAAGATCTTGGATTTTTATATGGCACCATCGTTACCGATGATGCGAATGCCCCCGATGAAAGCTGGAATTTATGTGTTTTTGCTGAAGGACAGATCGACCGAAGCCCCACAGGTTCCGGTGTTACAGCCCGAATGGCACTCGACCACGCCAAAGGTCAGATAAAACCTGGTCAAACCCGACTTTTTCGAGGAATTTCGGGCGAGCCCTTTACCGGAAATGTAAAATGCACCCTCGCCTATGCCGTCAAAGATGCTGTGACCATCGAGGTCGGCGGACAGGGCTATTATGCGGGTGAAGGTCATTTTTTGATTGAGGATAAGGATCCATT
This sequence comes from uncultured Hyphomicrobiales bacterium, assembly GCA_903900975.1. Classification (GTDB taxonomy): domain Bacteria; phylum Pseudomonadota; class Alphaproteobacteria; order Rhizobiales; family Beijerinckiaceae; genus CAIUPE01. The sequence continues at coordinate 16,828 of CAIUPE010000011.1, forward strand.
AGCGCACGGATTCAAATTAGCAACACGCTTCGGCGACGTCAGGCCATAATCCGACGCTTACCGATTTTGTGCCAACGGCCAGCAACCCGTCTTGGAGAGCGTTAAACATGGGATACCGCCAAAGCTTCTATGTGCTCGTTCTCTTAATTACGATATTGGCAAGTAATACCGCTCCAGCATTAGCTGCAGATGGCCTGAATGGCGCAGGCCTCTCCCCGTTCTGGGCAATACCCTTCGCTGGAATATTGCTGTCCATCGCCTTATTGCCGTTAGTTGCGCATCACTTTTGGGAACACCACCAAGGTAAAATTTCATTGATGTGGTCACTGCTCCTTCTTATTCCACTCTTCGGTCTGGTAGGCAGCAATGAGGCGACTTCCGCCCTCGTTCATACCGTAACCCTCGATTATGTGCCCTTCATTTTAATGTTACTCGCCCTGTTTACCGCAGCTGGCGGTATCGTCGTTCACGGTAACCTTCATGGCTCACCGATCGTTAATGCCGGAATATTGCTCATCGGTGCGATATTGGCGAGTATTATCGGTACCACGGGCGCTTCCATGGTGTTGATCCGACCGTTGATTAGAGCGAATGATAACCGGAAACATAATGTTCACGTGGTCGTCTTTTTTATCTTTTTGGTATCGAACATCGGTGGTTCGTTGTCGCCACTAGGTGATCCACCGCTGTTTCTTGGCTTTCTAAAAGGTGTCGATTTTTTTTGGACAACTACGAATCTCCTTCGTGAGACACTTTTTGTTGCAGCCATTGTTCTTGCTGTTTTTATAGCACTCGATACCTATTTTTATCACAAAGAAGGCGTGACGCGTGATCCATCGCCGGATTCACCGATTCAGATCAGCGGTTTGCTAAATATCGGATTCATTGGCCTTGCGATTGCTGCTATATTGATCAGCGCATCATGGCGCCCTGGCATTGCTATGACGCTCGCCGGAATACCACTCGAAGGGCAAGATTTATTCCGTGATGTAACGATGGTCTTCGTAACACTGGGATCCTTATTAATGACCAGCTCAGAAGGCCGAAGGGAGAACGGGTTTAACTGGGCACCAATACTTGAAGTCGCGAAACTTTTCGCCGGTATATTTGTTACAATGATTCCGGTCATCGCGATGCTTAAGGCTGGTGCACATGGCGCCTTCGCCCCATTGATTGGGTTGGTCAACCAAGCCGATGGAAAGCCGAACGCCCTCTTCTATTTCTGGCTAACCGGTGGCTTATCGTCTCTTCTCGACAATGCGCCGACCTATCTCGTTTTCTTTGAATTGGCGGGCGGAGATGCCACGCACCTAATGATAAACCAAAGCTTGATTTTAGGTGCAATCTCGGCAGGTGCTGTTTTTATGGGAGCCAATACTTATATCGGCAATGCACCCAATTTTATGGTCTATTCCATAGCACGCGAGCGCGGCATCAATATGCCTAGCTTTTTCGGCTACCTGCTCTGGTCAGGATCAATCCTGATCCCGACCTTTGCACTGACAACCTACGTCTTTTTCAGATAGCAACGTCTTAAACGGCCGAAGAGATCCAACGAGAAAGATCGGATTTGGATGCTGCCCCAACTTTCTGAGCAGCAAGCTGGCCAGCCTTGAAGATCATCAAAGTTGGAATCGAGCGAATCCCATATTGCGCAGCAACGCGAGGATTCTCATCTACATTGAGCTTTACGATTTTGACCTTCCCTGCCATCTCGCTCGAAATTTCCTCAAGCGCCGGAGCAATCATGCGGCAAGGCCCGCACCACTCCGCCCAGAAGTCTACAACGACTGGCTCGGAAGCATTCAAGACATCAATTTCAAAGCTCGTGTCAGTAACGGAGGCTGTCATGATTTATTCCTATCTGCCCCGAATCGGGCAACTAGGCCTGAAACTAGGAACGCTCCCTGCTATCGTCAAGAGAACATCTATCATTCAATAAGCGAAAGGCTGTCCTTGAGTAGCTCATCTGGCAGTTCGAATATCACAGGGCCTTCTGTATATATCACAAAACAGCGGATTTTTCGATTGGGGTACATGTCGCCTACCAATGCGCCATAGATAGCCAGTTGCGCTAAAGTTGTTACAGCGATATCGTTTACCGACGCCGGCGTAGCGAGAGACGTCTTAAAATCCGCAATCAAAATCTCCTCGTCAAACGCGGCCAAACGGTCAATTTTCCCCGATACACGCCGAGGCGGAAATCCTTCCCGCCGCAAAATTCCAGAAATCGGTAATTCGGCCCTGCTGTTTTCAGCAAACAACATCATAAGTTTAGGTTCAGACAATATTTGGCATATAGACCGTATCATTGCGCATCTTGATTCTGCATCAAAGTCAGGCGCCTTAATTTCCAAATATTCCGAAGCAACTTCAAAACGTTTATAGTCAATTATTTTTGGCAAAAATTCTAATAAACTGTGTATTAGAATACCACGACGGCGCGATAATTCATCTATTCCAATACTATCGATATTATCTACTTCACTTGCTTTTTTTCGTGCCGCTGAAGGATTAAGTGGACCTTGCGCAACATGCTCGTCGATTGCATCCTGCATAAGCCAATCAGGAACGTCAATTGGCTCAATGGCATCGGCTGGTAAGGGGTTTGTTAGATTTTCCGGATAAGGAATTGTCTGCATACGCCGCGCACCCGGAGGGCTAATCTCATCGTTAACCTCTATTAAATCAGGCCCAAGAGTCCGATCAATCATAGCATACCAAGAATCACTGGGCAGTCCTCTCTTGCCCAAATAACCCGCGACATAAAGCCGATCCCGCGCCCGAGTCATCGCAACGTATAGAAGGCGCCTATTTTCTTCTGCCTCACGCTTCAAATTATTTTCACGAATTCCCGCAATGACCTCACTGTCCATGGATTGTGAGGGTGACCAAATTGGCAAAAATTCACTATCGGATTCATCCAAATTAAGAATTGTGATCGAATGATTTGTATCAACGGCCGCGCCGGATGTATCCGGAAGATAAACTACAGGTGCTTCGAGCCCTTTAGCACCATGAACGGTCATTACGCGAACTTCATTTCGATCCGATTCCATATCGCGTTTCACTGTCAAGTCACTTGATACAAATTTGTCAAGGAACAGCGACAAAGACGGATCATCATTCTGCTCGTAATCCAAAGCAAGCCTTAAAAACTCATCTAATGCATCATCAGCTTCTGAACCCAAACGAGATTTGAAATTACGCCGACCACCGCAAGGTCCTAAAACGTAAGAGTAAAAGGTAAAAGGTCCACACCCTTTAGCACCTTGAATATATTTTTTAATTAACGAACGAGCATTATTAAATTCAGATCCTAGGCTATCGATTAATAAAGCATCGATCAGCGAGCCTTCGCGATCAACCGCTAAATCAAATAACTGATGTTCAGTGAATCCGATCAATGGAGATCTTAAAACACAAGCGAGATTGAGGTCGTCGGTCGGTGTAATAATAAACTTCCCGAGTGCAACGAGGTCCATCACCGCAATATGATCGTTTAATTTTAAACGATCTGCGCCTGCAACTGGAATAGCTATTTCCTTCAATGCTCTAATAATCGCTTCAAATAATATACCTCGCTTTCGTACAAGAATTAAAATATCGCCTGGAACTATGGATCTAAAAACACCAAACTGATCTTGAATGAATTCTTTCGACGCTACATCAGTTATCCGTGAAATATGACTTGCCATATTTTTAGCAAGGCGAACGGCTGTATTTCCATTACTAGGCTTATCCAAAGGAGCGGACCAGCTTTCAATCTCAATAAATTTTTCTGGTTCAATCAGTGGCCAAATCTCGACGAGGCCGGGCGATTCATCCCTTTGGCTTTCATGAACAGTCGGCTCAAAACTACTATCAAGTCCCTCATAATGCGACGGTATATTAAATACCATGTCGACAGCCTTCAATATTTCTCTGGATGATCGGAAAGATACCAAAAGCTTTTCATCATAAAAATTTATTTTACCTATATTCATATCGACATCGGCTGAGATATCAAATTGTCTTTTGAAAAATTCCTTATTTTTTGAAAAAGCCTTCGGCGCGGCTCCTTGAAAACTATAAATTGATTGCTTTGGGTCACCAACGGCAAAAACGGTTCGGTTATTCAGATTCGAACTTTCACCTGAGTAAAATTCAGCCGTTAATAACTTTATAATTTCCCATTGTTCGGGGCTGGTATCCTGAGCTTCATCTATAAGTACATGGTTAAATCCACGATCCAATTTGTATAAAATCCATTGAGCGCTTGTGCAATTCAATAAATCACGCGTGCGATTAATTAGATCGTCGAAATCAAGAACACCGTGTTGAATCTTTTCTTTCTCATAAGCCTGTAAAACAGCGCTTGTTACTGTAAGCATGGCTCGTGTTCGAGATAGAGAATCTAACGATTTTAGAATATCTAACAAGCGCACAATTCGATCGCGCTCTAATAATAATTTTCTAAATAAAATAGGAAAATTTTCTCTAAACGCCTTACTTAAGAAAGACCTATCTGATCTTGCTTCACCGGACAGAGTAATAAAGGCTGAATAATAAGCATTTTTCCATTCGTCACCATACTTTTTAAATGCGGAATCAATTAATATCTTACCAATTTTTTTATCATTCGTTGAAGAATTTAATAAAATATCCCCAATTGAAATACATTCTTCATTTGAAAGGCGACCATCATAAATTTCATTAATAATCGATTTTTCTGTATCAAATTCATCTAATTTTAATTTTTGAGAAATTTTTGAAATTAAATTATCAATCTCTGTATAGTTATGAGAAAAATCGCCCATTTTTTTTAAAAATGAAATGGCCATTTTAATTGTCGGTTCAAAGCCATGCTCTCCAGTAATTTCGATAAATTTAGAGATTTCCTCTGATAAACACGGATCAATATTTAAAAGATAATTATTCAAAACCACATTTCGGGCGTTCGTTAAAAGAACACCTCTTAAACGGTCGTCCATGATCGCAAAATTTGCCGGAACATTAGCTTCAAAAGGAAAGAGATGAAGAATGCGTTCACAAAACGCATGTATTGTCTGAATTTTGAGACCACCGGGTGTTTCAATTGAACGCGCAAATAATTGTCGGGCTAATTTCAAACGATCAGAGTTAGGTTCAGTTCCTTCAATTCTATAAATTTCCCGATATAGTTCTTCATGTCCTAAACTGACCCATCTAGATAATTCTCTAAAAACCCTATTTGACATATTTGTAGCGGCCGCAGTTGTATAAGTTAATGCCAAGACGCTAGATGGATCATTACCATTCAATAATATTCTCAGAATTCGCTTTACAAGAACATAAGTTTTTCCAGAACCCGCATTTGCTGCCACAAATGAAAATGCTGTGGGATCGGACGCTCGACGTTGTTTCAGTTCAATCGGATTCAATATTTGTGCAGCCATCACTTATCGTGCCCATCATCGGAACCGTCACCGCTTAATGCCCATTCACGGACCCGAGCAAGATGGTCATATCGTGCATAGTCCTTCAAAAATTCAGGATATGGACGGGATGAAAATGGACGACCGCAATTCCAGTGTTCATCTATGAGGGTTAAAAATTCGCCGAAATGTAGCTCGGACAATTTATCCGCATCTAGCTCATCCTTTGAGGAATAAACCAGTCTTTCTTCGCCAACAATTTTGCCACCTAATTTTGCATATAATAATTGTTCTACTAAAGCGCCCGAAAGGCCGGGAAATGCACCACGCTTCAACATCGCTGCCTCAAGCGTAAGTTGCGGAGAAAAGCCGGATCGAACTTGTTTTAAGCTTGGAACTTTACCCGTCTTAAAATCAACAATTGAAAACGCATCACCTTTATGAAATTCGATGCGATCGGCTTGACCCGTGAGCGTAAATTCTCCCCCACCTGTCAACATTAATTTTAATACGCCATGCCGTTCGACAGCGATCGGTTTCACGATATTTGCCCGTCGGCTCTTATCCCATAGCAAAAACCATTTTGCAGAACCCATAAAACTAGGAAACCAAAATATCTCGAATTCAGATAAATTTTTAACAGGTTGGAACACTTGGCCAGCTATCGCCATAAGCTGTTCATAAGCATCGATTGGTTGTTCCAACGGAAACATTTCAATAAATCGTGCAAAAATTTCGTGAATCAAAACGCCCCGTTCACTTGGACCAATCCGCCGAGCCACGAGCTCAAGATAGTCCAACTTCAACACATGTTTTGCATAAATTGAATAAGGATCGCGTCGAAGTGTTTCGATTTCAGTAACACTCAACCTTCTTGGTAATGATGATGGCTTAGGCACAGGTGCCGGTGGCCGTGTCGGCGCAAAATTCTTTGGAACATCTAATATTCGCGCAAGAGAAATAAGTTTATTGCCCCGCGAGATTGCTTCTGTATCATATGCTTCCCCAGTAACGGTTTTTATTCGCTGCAGAAATCTCGACGCAACTGTGGGTGATCCATCTCTTTTTAAAGAACGAGTAATAACGACTTCTTCGGAATCCATTAAACTAACGAAATCGTGAGCGGTTTGTCCAATATGATGCTCGGGAACAGGCAAATCCAATTCACTACACCATTCTCTCGTTAAGAACGGATCCATTTTACCCTGAGGTGGCCATACTGTTTCGTCTAAGCCCGCTAATATAGCCAAATCTGCCTTGATTAATCGAGCCTCGAGTAATCCATAAATTTTAATTCTCGGATGCGAATCGGCTGTTATCGCTACTGCTATTGGATCTATAAGTTTTCGAAAAAACGTTAAATAATCCGATGTCAATAAATCGATATTATTTATATTCGATTTTATCGAAACGAATAGTGACATTATTTCATTTGATCCGTCTAAATATTCAAAGTCAATTTCATTTTCTTCATCAATTGTTATTTTTTTTAATATATTTTCATGATGCTGAATCATTTGTAATAAATTTGCAATTCTTACGTTCAAAAATGGATCAAAAATATATTTTAAATTTCGAAGTACTGTCTCTGCAGACTCCCAATCTATTAGCGTTAACCGACTATGGGACCTCATCGACTTTATACTATCTTGAAATCCAGTTCGAGCAATCTCTGCGTGTTCTAACAGTACATCCAAATCGCATTTAATTAATGGCAATCGTAGTAATCCTAAATCAATTGCGTTGCGCCCTTTTGCCAAAATTTTCGGATTAATGCCAAGTGTTAAATTCGGATGATTCAACAATGCGAGCAGCGAGTGGGGCGAAAAATTATTTGATACTGCGTGAGCGACTAAGATAGCCAATGATCCCGCACCAGTCCTCGCAAGCGCCCGACCGCCAGTATCCGCCGCAAGAATATTCCAACGCCGCAATTCAGATATTACTCGTTCTGCAATCGACCTATCTGGTGTTATCACGGCCGCAGTTTTATTCGGTATCTCTAAGGCAATTCTTAATGCCGCAGCTATCACAAGGGCTTCTTCTCGCTCATGATCAGCCTCAACGATACTTATGTTTAATAAGCCATTATGGATAACGTCCGAGCCAAGTCTCGTGCTTTTTGTCTGCCAACGCTCGGTAGTCTGAGATGGCAGCATCGCTTCGTTTAAGATTAGATTTCTCGATGAAAAACTCTGATTTATTTGACCAACATTTATTATATCTTTTCGACTAATTCCGATATTGAAAAACAATTTTGAAAATTGTGTCTGCGGATGTGTAGGCTCGAGCAATTTTCCTCTGTTATCAATTAGACATTGCCAACTCTCAGCGTCTAATGAGTGATCAAGACCAGAAAATACAACCGCACCATTCGGTAATTGAGATATAGCGGAAATCAATTGGGCCGTAGCCGGCATGGACCCAGTCGAACCAGCGATAACGATTGGTGTCGACGGCCGTTCTTGTATTAATTTTTTAGCGAGAGCTAGAACCGTCCGATGCTGTCGCTCGGCTGCATCAACTAATCCATAAGCTTGACGAAATTCCGGCCAAGCTTTTGAAGCTATAGTAAGAAAATCTTTTGATATTTTCCAATATTCGTCTGCAAGATCTAGAGGTAATAATTTATCCAGATCCTGCCAATTTTTATCATGGATAACAAGTGTATCGATTAATTCACCTAACGCATCGGCCATCTGAATCGCATCAGATGCTGTTCTAGCTACATTGAATCCTTGCAGATCTGCTTTGATACCCTTTAAGAGAAGCTCAGATGATGTATCCATTAAATCATTCTGTTCAAGAATATTTTGAATATTTTGCGACCACTCAATAACAAATTTAGTTAAAACTAGTCGCCGTTGGACTGGCTCAATATCCTGCAATACACTTGTATTTTTTAATATAAATTCAGAATCTATTCCTAGTAAATTATTAAATTCGCTGATTTCGCCCAGCGGTATTACATTTGGTAAAAATAAGTTCTGCTCACCCAATAAAATTGAGATGCGATCGATAAAATAATTTGCCGCACGCCTCGTTGGAAGAAAAATTTTTATATCAGAAAAAAGAAAATCATTTTTATTAATATAATCGAATTGAAAAAATTTTCCATTAATAATGTTATCTACTAATGTATCTATAAATGAATTTCCAAATGGAATATTGTATAAATGAGATGAAGGAAAAGTTCTATTCATAATTACGAACTGCTCTGTATCAATTTTAATTCAGCTTCTTGAATTGAATCTGGGGTACCAACGTGCATCCATTCGCCGTCGAGCCTCAAGCCGAACAATTTATTTGCAAACATAGCGCGGTCAAAAATTAAGTTCAAAGAAAACGGCTCGTCCGGTGTTTCCAAAAAAAGTTCCGGTTTCATTATAGCAACACCTGCATATATAAATGGCGCTACGCATCCATTGGCACGCCGCGTGAGCTGACCATTTTGTGACATAACGAAATCGCCTAATCCCATATACCCTGTAATTTGTGGCCCACAGGCTAAGAGCAAAAGCACGTCCATCTCTTTGGGATACCATGCTTCATACAATCGGCGTATATTTGATTTTGACCCATCAATCCAAAATGAATCAGAATTTAACACAAAAAATGGATCATTTTCGAATTGTTTTATAGCTTTTTTTATACCTCCGCCGGACTCCAAAAGGCATTCAGTTTCATCAGATAAAATAATTTGCGGACTTTCAAATCTATTTAAAAAAATTTTCATTTGCGCCGGCAAATGATGAATATTAATTACAACTTTTTCAATACCTGCCGACACCAATGCACTCATTATTATTTCAAGCATCGGACGTCCGGCTACGCATATTAATGGTTTTGGTATATTATGGGTAATTGGCCTCATTCGAATACCGAGACCTGCCGCTAGTATCATAGCCCTTTTCAGCATTATTTTTTTCCAATTAATTTAAGATATCTCTTTTATTCAATTTCCTATAATTTGCGGGTAATATTTACAAAACCAATTTCTTAATTCTCCGAGTTCAGATCGTAGTAAATTCTGTTTAATATATTTTTCTAAAATTGGTAAATATTTGATATATTCGCCTTTTTTATCTCTTTGAAAAAGTCGAACAAATATACCAAGTACTTTCAAGACGCGCTGCATCGATAAAATCGAATAAGCATTTCTAAAATAATTAGCTTCAAATTCGACATCCAATTTTTTCCGATTTTCAATATAAAAGTTATAAAGTTCGTTTTGGAATGATTCAGTAATTGAAACTCTGGCATCCTGAAGAAGTGAACCCAAATCATAGGCTGCATTACCTAATACAGCGTCCTGAATATCAATTAGTCCAATGCGACGAATTCCTACTCTTTCTGGAAGCCAAAGCAGATTTGGCGAATGAAAATCTCGCAGCGTCCAAGTTAAATCATTGCTGCAGCACGTGCTTAAAAGCTGTTGCCAAATTACTAAAAACTCTTGGCGCTGATAATTCAAAGCATTTCCGTTTGTGATATATGGTATATACCAATCTAAAAATAGACTGACTTCTATTATCAAAGCTTCGATATCATATGGGGGTAATGTATGGCTTGCGGTAGAATCCAGATCAATTTTTATTGGCAGGCTTGTCGTATGTAGCATGACTAACAAATTCGTAGCTTCGAAATAGCGCTCATGAATTGGCCCACTGGAATGTGTAATTCCTTCGTTTCCAAGGTCTTCAGCAATAACAATACCTTGGTTTAAATTATAGTTTAATATTTTAGGTGAACTAAATCCTTGAGATCGCAGTTCCGTTGAGATTGCTACGAATGACCCAACAGAATTAGATAATTTTGCAATCGACCGATAACTGAATTGATCGTATAAATTTGGCAAATTATAATTGGTTGGAGAAATCATTAAAATCCAACTCTGATCGTCGAGCTTTAATCTTTCAAAACGACGAGCTGAAGCGTCTCCGGCAATCGGAATACGTTCTGCTTTTTGCCATCCATTGACATTCAAAAGAAAGAAAATTGACCATTCCTGAGAGATGCGGCTAAATAAGCTGCCGGAACCAGATAATGTAATTTGTCTTCGATCATGGTTGGAACTTAAGGGAATTTCGATTTTTATGTCGACGTATTCACCTCCTTTCAGTGCTGGCCAACGCTCGGGCCATTCGATTATTGAAATTGCTCCGCTAAGTGCACTTTCAATATCGAGTTCAATGAGTTCGTTAACATCTTCGATTCTATAAAGATCTATGTGCACAATTGGTATTTTTTTTGCATCATAAAATTGCAAAATATTGAATGACGGACTGGGTACCTGGAGTAGGTCGTCATCTGTTAGTGCCCGTATAAGCGCTCTTGCAAAACTAGTTTTACCGGCACCAAGGTCCCCCGTTAACGTAATAATATCGCCTATATTCAATAATGGTGCAGTTATTTTAGCGAATTCAATAAGACATTCTTCGGTGATAAGATTGTAAATGCATTCATTTTGTTCATTTAATTCATACGACACGCCGATCATGCTATGGCCTCAATAATCCGACTGTTGCCATCGCTAAATGGCAAAATACATTTAACGGTGGTTCCATCTTTTAAGCGTGATTCAATTTCAACCTTACCGCCATGAAGCTCTACCAAGGACTTAACAATTGATAAGCCTAAACCCGCACCACGGTGATTTGAACCATCCGTATAGGTTTCAAATCGATCGAAAATTTTATCAATTAGCTGGGATGGAATTCCACGGCCATAGTCTCGAACAATTATAATTAGATTGGAATTTAGTAATTTTATTGATATCAATATAGGCTGACCGTCATCCGAAAATCCAATCGCGTTTGACAGAAGATTGAAAATAATTTGTCGAATTCTTTTACTATCAATTGGCAATATGCCGATGTTTTCGTCAATATTAATTTCAATATTGATTTTTCGTTCGTAAATTCTGTCCTTAATACCTTCTATCGCAGAGTTAACAACATCACGGATATCGTCGATATTGTTCTCTAAAATTATCTCACCACGATCTAATAACGCTAAATCAAGAATGTCATCAATAATGGCCATTAGCGCATTCGACGATTGCAAGACGTGATCCACATATTCATATTGCCGCGTCGTTAGTTCACCGCCTGTCCCCGAAGCTAATAACTCTGTAAAGCCAATCACATTAGTTAGCGGTGATCTCAATTGATAGGATACATGATGGACAAACTTTTCGCGGAGCTGAGCTGCTTGTTCCAACGCATCGTTACGATCTTTCAGCGCTCGCTCGATGTGAACGCTCGCTGAAACGTCAACGAATGTTAACAGCGTAGCGCCATCCGGCAGCGGAGCCAACATGCAATCGATAGTGGTGCCGTCCTTTCGTTCCATTCTAATGGTTTGACCCTGGCGGATTTCACTAAAGCCAACAACGGCACTCTTAATTTTATTCCAAATTTCCAAATCGCTAAATAAGTGATGAGTTTCTGCTATAATTTGGTCAATGTGAGGCTGAATTAGCGATCGTTCAATTTGCAACGACCAAATCTTTTCAAAGGCGGGATTGCTTAGTTTCAAACGGCCGTCGGTGCTAAATACTGCAACGCCCTCATTCAGTGAATCCAAAGTTTCACTTTGTACGCGCGACAACGAGTTATAACTCGACTGAAGTAGAAAATGGGCCGTTAAGTCTTCGAATAAATATGTAACTCCACCTTGCGGATTTGAATTTATAACGACTCGCAATGTTCGTCCGCTTGGTAGATACCAAGTGTTTTCCTTAGTTTCAAATGACCGATAGGCTTCATGTAGCGCCGACTTCCATCCCTTGTAATCGGCCTGCTCGGGCAATCGCCTATTATCACGAAGGTAATCTAAGATTTCATTATCTGTCGGCTTTTCGGCTATAAACACATCGTCAAGTTGCCAAAGCTTCCGATAGGCCAAATTACAAAATACGAGTTGTTGGCTTTCATCAAAAATCGCAACTGCGGTCGGAATCTGATCAAGTGTTCGGACATGATTAAACATCTGTCGCTGCATATCGCTTCGAACGCCCTCGAGGTCCGTTACGTCTGCCGCATAGCCAATTGATCCCGCAACCAGTGGAGTTTCTACTACCTCAAAAATTCGCCTTTGACCCGCGACAATAGTTGGAACGCGAGCTGTAAAAACCTTTCCCAAACCAAGCGAAACCTTGGCTTCATTTAGAATTGTTGATTCAAAAAACTCGACTTGTTGAGCGACAGCTTGTATGCAGGTCTCTGCGTCGACTGAAATTGCATAAGCTTCATTGACCCAGCTTAATCTTCCGCTACGATCCCGAAGCCATACAGGTTGGGCCAAAGAGTCGAGCATCGCTCTTAATCCTAAGGCTTCTATTTTAAGATTATCATAGTCATTTGCAAGATTGCCGACTTTCTGCGGAAAGTCAATCACTGCTCTCATCCGTAACGTAGGCCGACCGGCAGCTATATTTCCGTCAAATTCAATTGCATTTTCGTTTTTTAATTTCACTACAGTGTAGAAAGGTTTTAGATCATATCGAAGCTTATTGACTAATTATTCTAAACGATTTCCATTTAGCGTATCTAACCAATTAAAAAAATTAAGTGGGCGATCGGAGTCAATTATTTTATAAAATTTTTCGGTATCACCCTTTACTTCAACTTCATCAAGATTGGACCAAGAAATGAAAATTTGCCCTTTTAATTCGTTCAAAAAAAATGGGCTTAACCTATTATAACCATTTTTAGATTTTATAAATGATTTATTGAAATATCTTTTTAAATTCATTTCATTTAAAAAATATTGCTTAATTATAATCAATAAAATAAAAAAAATTATTC
>CAIUPE010000012.1 GCA_903900975.1 uncultured Hyphomicrobiales bacterium
AAGATCAAGGGCGAACTCACCCTTTGGGGCACCTTCCAGGCGCCGCATGTGGTGCGCACCGTTGCATCCTTGCTATCGGGTATTCCGGAAGCCAAAATCCACGTTATCGCGCCAGATATTGGCGGCGGCTTTGGTAACAAAGTCGGCGTTTATCCGGGCTATGTTTGCGCCATTGTTGGCTCGATCGTGCTCGGCAAGCCGGTGAAGTGGGTGGAAGACCGGATGGAAAATCTTACGGCGACCTCGTTCGCCCGCGATTACCACATGACCACCGAAATCTCGGCCACGAAAGAAGGCAAGGTTACGGGCTTGAAGGTTCACATTCTCGCCGACCACGGCGCGTTTGATGCGTGCGCAGACCCTTCCAAATGGCCAGCGGGCTTCGCCAATATCGTGACGGGTTCTTATGATTTCCCCGTCGCGCATTTGGAAGTCGATGGTGTTTACACGAACAAGGCACCGGGCGGCGTCGCCTATCGTTGCTCGTTCCGTGTGACGGAAGCGGCCTATTGCATCGAACGTGCGATGGATATTCTGGCTCAGAAGCTTGGTATGGATCCGGCTGATTTGCGGATGAAAAACTTCATCCAGCCGCAGCAGTTTCCGTATCAATCCGCGCTGGGTTGGGAGTATGATTCAGGCGATTATCCAACCGCGCTCAAGAAGGGCATGGAGACGATCAATTACCGCGCGCTTCGTGAAGAGCAGAAGGCCAAGCAAGAAGCCTTCAAGCGGGGCGAAACCCGCGAGATCATGGGTATCGGCGTGTCCTTCTTCACCGAAATCGTCGGTGCTGGCCCATCGCGCAACTGCGATATTTTGGGCGTTGGCATGTTCGACTCGGCCGAAATCCGCGTTCACCCAACGGGCTCGATCATTGCCCGCATGGGAACGAAGAGCCAAGGTCAGGCGCATGAAACCACCTATGCGCAGATCATCGCGACCGAGCTTGGTATCGAAGCCGACAAGATCATGATCGAGGAAGGCAACACCGATACCGCGCCTTACGGTCTTGGTACTTATGGCTCGCGTTCAACGCCGGTGGCTGGTGCTGCTACCGCGATGGCTGCCCGCAAGATCCGCGCCAAGGCGCAGATGATTGCGGCGCATCTTCTGGAAGTTTCTGACTATGATGTGGAGTGGGATATTGACCGCTTCCGCGTCAAGGGTCTGCCAGAGAAGTTCAAGACGATGACGGAAATCGCCTGGGCGGCTTACAACAATGTGCCGCAAGGGATGGAGCCCGGTCTTGAAGCGGTGAATTATTACGATCCACCGAACATGACCTATCCGTTCGGTGCCTATATCTGCGTGATGGATATCGATGTCGACACCGGCGTTGCCAAAACCCGTCGTTTCTATGCCTTGGATGATTGCGGCACCCGCATCAACCCAATGGTTATTGAAGGTCAGGTTCATGGCGGCTGCACCGAGGGCTTCGCTATCGCGATGGGGCAGGAAATTCGCTACGACGAGATGGGTAACTGCGTTACCGGCTCGCTGATGGACTTCTTCCTGCCAACCGCTGTTGAAACCCCGCATTGGGAAACGGACTTCACCGTCACCCCATCCCCGCATCACCCAATTGGTGCGAAGGGCGTTGGCGAAAGCCCGAATGTCGGCAGCGTTCCAGCTTTTTCGAATGCGGTGAATGACGCGTTTGCGTTCTTGAATGCCGGTCACATCCAGATGCCGCATGATGCATGGCGGACATGGGAAGTGGCAGAGCGTCTCGGACTGCATGAGTGATTGAACAGGGCGCGGATGGGTAAATCTCATCCGCGCCATGCTCGCATCCCATAGAATGACCATGACCCTTATCCCGCGCGACGCCATTTCTGATCGACTTGCTGCCACCGGCTATGTGGCGGACCGTGAACTTGCGACCGCGTTGTGGCTGATGGAAAGCCTCGGCCGTCCGCTTCTGCTCGAAGGTGAAGCAGGTGTTGGCAAAACCGAAGTTGCCAAGGCGCTCGCCACCATGCGCGGTACCAATCTCATCCGTCTACAATGCTATGAAGGGCTTGATCGCAACGCCGCTTTGTATGAGTGGAATTATCAGCGCCAATTGCTCGCCATTAAAGCGCGTGAGGGTGATGATGCGGCGAGCGTTGAAGACCTGATCTTCTCCGAGAAATTCTTACTTGAGCGGCCTTTATTGGCCTCGATCCGGCAAGAACGCGCGCCCGTGTTGCTGATCGATGAAGTGGATCGTGCGGATGAAGAATTCGAAGCCTTTTTGCTCGAATTGCTGTCCGATTTCCAAGTCTCGATTCCGGAGCTCGGCACCATCGCGGCCAAGTCGATTCCGTTTGTGATTTTAACCTCTAACGGCACACGCGAATTATCCGACGCGTTGCGCCGCCGTTGCCTCTATCACTATGTCGAATTCCCCGATGTAGACCGCGAAGCGCGTATTTTGATGGCGCGCTTGCCGGGTATTGATACGTCGCTCGCTTTGCAAATTGCTGCCATGGTTGGCGCTATCCGCAAAGAGGCGTTACGCAAAACACCGGGCGTTGCCGAAACACTCGATTGGGCAGCGGCCTTGGTGGGGATTGGCTTGAAAGATTTACACGCCGATCCCGAAGCGGTGCATGATACGCTGATGTGCCTCGTTAAAACGGCGGAGGATAAAAGCCGCATGACCCCTGAAGTCACCAACCGCCTTTTGGGCAAGGTGGCGTAGCATGGGCGCGGTGCTTCGCCTGCCGACGGATCATGATGCGGGCGAATTGGTCCGCTCGCGGCTGGCGGGCTTTGTGCGCAATTTGCGCGATAACGGCTTTCTCGTCGGCCTATCCGAGACGCGCGACGCCTTGAAAATTATCGCAGGCCCCGATGCCTCCCGCGTGTCGCTGCTGCGTCCCGCCTTTCGCGCTCTGTTTTGCGCGCGGCCATCGGATTGGGAGCGTTTCGACGATATTTTTAATGCCTATTGGCTGGGCCACGGCATGAAGTCGGTTGTGCATGTCAGTGGCGAACCGCCGAAAGCGTCCACCTCTTTGCGTAAAAGCGGCGATGGGGCACCCTCGCTGGGCAAACCCGGCACGCCGGATCGCACCGAGCGGGGCGAAGGCAAGGAGCATGATAATCCCGCCGATGGTCGCGGCCGTCGCGAAGGGGCATCGACAACGGACTCCTTGGAAAAGACCGATTTCCGGCACATCGCCGATCCTGAGCAGATGGAAGAAGCGCATCGGCTGGCGGAGCGTTTGTCGCGCGAGATGCGCGCCCGTTTGACACGCCGCGAACGCGCGCGCCGCTCGGGCCCGCGGCTTGATTTACGCCGGACCATTCATCGCAGCATCGCCACCGGCGGTACGCCGATGGAGCTGGTGCACCGGCATCGCATGGATAAGCCCTTGCGGCTTGTGGTGCTGCTCGATGCGTCGGGTTCGATGAGCCTCTATTCGAGCGTGTTTCTGCGCTTCATGCATGGCGTCGTCGATCATTTCCGCGAGGCTGAGGCCTTTCTCTTTCACACCCGTTTGGTGCATGTCTCGGATGCGTTGCGCGAGAAGGATGCGGCGCGCGCGGTTGATCGCATGTCGCTGATGGCGCAAGGCGTCGGCGGTGGCACCAAGATTGGCGAAAGCCTTAAAACATTCAACACATGGCACGCCAAGCGGGTGATTACCTCGCGCACGGCGGTGATGATCGTCTCCGATGGCTACGACACCGGCGAGCCCGAAGCCTTGGCCAATGAGATGCGCGCCTTGCGCCGTCGCTGCCGCCGCATTATTTGGCTTAATCCGATGATTGGCTGGGACAACTATTCCCCCGAAGCGCGTGGCATGCAAGCCGCGATGCCCTATATCGATCTCTTTGCGCCAGCGCATAATCTGGAAAGCCTTCAAGCGCTCGAACCCTATCTGGCGAGGATATGACCATGTCAACGCATCAGGATGTTCTCGATTTGGCGAATGACCTCAAAGCCCGCGGCGAAGCCTTTGCGCTTGCAACCGTTGTTCGCACCGTCTCTGTCACTGCTGCCAAAGCAGGCGCAAAAGCCGTTATCGCGTCCGACGGCACGATTATCAGCGGCTGGATCGGAGGAGGCTGCGCGCGAGGTGCGGTGCTGAAGGCGGCACGCGCTGCGCTTCAAGATGGTCAGCCTCGGCTCGTCAGCATTCAGCCAAAAGATTTGCTGGATGAAATCGGCGTGAAGCCGGGCGAAGCGCGCGAGGGTATTGAATTCGCCCGTAACAATTGCCCGAGCCAAGGCACGATGGATGTGTTTGTGGAGCCTGTGTTGCCAAAGCCGCAATTGATTGTCGTTGGTGCCTCGCCTGTTGCGGTTGCCTTGGCCGATGTCGCGCGTCGCGCGGGCTTTTTTGTGTCGGTTGCGGCCCCTGCCTCCGATCATGGTCTTTATGGTGAAGTTGATCGCTTGGTGGATGGTTACACGCTTCCAGGGCATGAGACAGGCCAGCGTTTTATCGTCGTCGCTACCCAAGGCCGTGGCGATCATGATGGATTGCGGGCCGCGCTTTTAACGCCGTCAACCTACACCGCTTTTGTGGGATCGCGAAAAAAGGCAGCCTCCTTGCGCGCGGATCTTGCCGAGGATGGTATACCACCAGAGCAGTTGGAAAACTTCAAAGCCCCCGCAGGGCTCGATATCGGCGCGATCACGCCGGATGAAATTGCGGTTTCTATTTTAGCTGAAATGATTGAATTCCGCCGTCGCGGCCATCGTGATCCGGCTTGAACGTACCTATCGACCAAGGGAGACACCATCATGGATATGACCGGCTCACAACGTATCGAAGCCTCGCGCGAAGTGGTTTATGCAGCGCTGAACGATGTCGATATTTTGCGCCAATGCATCCCCGGTTGCGAGACGGTTGAGAAGACGTCAGACACGGAAATGACGGCCAAGGTCACCTTGAAAATAGGCCCCGTTAAAGCCTCGTTCTCCGGCAAGGTTACGCTATCCGATCTCGATCCGCCCAATGGCTACACGATCACGGGCGAAGGCTCGGGCGGTGCGGCAGGTTTTGCCAAAGGCGGCGCGAAAGTGTCGCTTGAGGCGGACGGCGAGGCCACCATGCTGCATTACACGGTTGAGGCCCAAATTGGCGGCAAGCTCGCCCAGTTGGGCGGTCGCCTGATTGATGCAACCTCGAAAAAGCTCGCAGGCGATTTCTTCGAGAAATTCAGCGAGATCGTTGGTCCGGCGCCGGAGGGCGAAGCGGCCGAGAAAAAGAAGAGCTGGCTCGGCAAGCTGATCGGCTCCTCGGCAGCGGTGATCATCGCGGCTGGTCTTTTGGTGCCAACCTGCTGCCTGAAGGGCCATATTCACGCAACCGATGACGCGCCCTTCGCCATCTGCATGACCCGATAAGGCGATTAAACCGGTCCAAAGGGCCTTGCGCGTCGAAAGGACGGGCGGGGCCCTTTTTTGCTTTCCGACCCCACATCGTCCTTACCGCTTGAATTCACGCGAGAGATCGATATCGTGCCGCCTGATGGGATGGGGTCGCTGGTCGTTGCCTATCTGCGTTTGCTTCAACAGGATAGGAAACTGAAATGTCAGTCATCGCGCTTTTTGGAGCGGGCGGAAAAATGGGTATCCGCCTTGGAAGCAATCTCAAAAAGGCGGGTGCCGATGTGCGTCCTGTTGAAGTGAGCGATGTTGGCCGCGAGCGGTTGAAGTCCATTTTGGGCTATGAGCCGGTCGATGCCGCAACAGCCATCCAAGATGCCGATATTGTGGTGTTGGCGGTTCCCGATACGCTGATCGGTAAGGTCGCCACGGGTATGATCCATGATTTAAAGCCCGGCACGATGGTGATCATCCTCGATGCAGCAGCGCCATTTGCGGGCCATCTCCCAGAGCGCGCGGATATTACCTATTTTGTCACCCATCCGTGCCACCCGCCGATTTTCAACGACGAGACCGACCCTGCAGCCAAGCGTGATTTCTTCGGTGCCGTTGCCGCCAAGCAGCACATTGTCTGCGCGCTGATGCAGGGCCCTGAATCCGATTACGTCAAAGGTGAAGCGGTCGCCCGCATGATCTGGGCGCCGGTGATGCGCTCTCATCGCGTGACCGTCGAACAGATGGCCATACTTGAGCCGGGACTTTCGGAAACGCTCTGCGCCTCTTTGCTCGATGTCATGGGCGAGGCGCTGGAAGAAGTTGTTCGTCGCGGTGTGCCGCGCGAGGCAGCGCGTGATTTTCTCCTTGGGCATATGAATATTCTGGGCGCGGTTATCTTCAAGGAAATCGACGGCGTCTTCTCGGATGCGTGCAACAAGGCCATCGAATTTGGCAAGCCCGCTTTGATGCAGCCGGACTGGAAGCGCATTTTCGAGCCAGAAGAAATCATGGCCAGCATTCGCCGGATTACCTAATTCTATCCCGTGTTTAGCTCGACTCGTCCGCAGGCTTTGGAACGCTTCTGATGTCGTCAACTTTGCCTGATGGTCCGCTGCTCGCCTTTTACGGCGATGATTTTACGGGCTCGACCGCCGTGCTCGAAGCCTTGGCGTTTGAAGGCCTGCGGACGATTTTGTTTTTCGAAGAACCCGATGCCGAGATGCTGGCAAAAGCGGGGCTCTGCCGGGCCGTTGGGCTTGCGGGGTTATCGCGTTCCAAATCGCCGGAATGGATGGACGCGCATTTAGGCCAAGCGTTTGAAAGCCTCAAGCGCGTTGGTGCGCCGCTCATCCATTACAAAATATGCTCGACCTTTGATTCAAGCCCCGAAATGGGTTCCATCGGCAAAGCCATCGAAATCGCCGACACGCATTTTGAGAGTGCATGGGTTCCCGTCCTCACAGGCGCTGCCAAGATCGCGCGATGGCAAGCCTTTGGGCAGTTGTTTGCGGGTATGGGCGGCGAGGTCTATCGGATCGACCGTCACCCCGTCATGATGCGCCATCCGATAACGCCAATGCAGGAGGCCGATCTCAGGCTTCATCTTGCGAAGCAGACGAAAAAGCCCATCGGCCTTGTTGATCTGGTCGATCTCAAAACCGGAAAATCATCACAGAAAATTTTAAACGAACGCGCTCGCGGTGCCGAGATTATCCTGCTCGATATGGTCGACGACGAAACGCTCGAGCAAGATGGCGCGATCCTTTGGAATAGTCGCACGCACAATCCATTTGTCGTCGGATCGCAGGGCGTTGAATATGCTCTTATCGCGCATTGGCGAAAGCAAGGCCTTCTGCCCGATCAACACGCTATGCCAAAGCTCACCCGCGAAGACCGCATTGCGGTGGTCTCAGGCTCATGCTCCTCCATTACGGCGGGCCAGATAACCCAAGCCGGTGAGAATGGCTTTACGCTGATCAGGGCTGATGCCGCCCACGCGCTTGATCCATCCGCATGGGAGCGCGAGCTCGGGCAGTGTCTCGATCAAGCGCTCAATGCCTATCAGCAGGGCAGGGATCCTTTGGTATATACCGCGCGCGGGCCGGATGATCCGGCGGTGAACGCGCTTGACGAGGCAATCCGCTCGCATGGGCTTGATCGCGAGGCCATCAGCCTGCGTATGGGCTCAGGTCTTGGGCAGATTCTGGATCGCTTTATTCTTCAAACCGGCATTCGTCGGGTGGTCGTTTCCGGCGGGGATAGTTCGGGGCAGGCCTGCCTTGCCATGGGTCTGCAGGGCGTCACCGCCCACGCCCCTTTGGCACCAAGCGCGCCGCTTTGTCTGGCTCTTTCAACGAAGCCCCATCTTGATGGTCTCGAAATAGCGTTGAAGGGCGGACAAATGGGCCCGCCCGATTTCTTCGCCCGCGCGAGAGGCTGAATTAACCGCTCGGCATGGCGGTTTAGCTTAATTCATTCTATGAAGCCGCGTGGTTCCCGCTAATGAAAGATATCTGAGATGACCGCTACGTTGATCGATGGAAAAGCAATCGCAAAACGCATGATCGGGGAGGTGGCCCAAGAAGCGGCGGCCTTGGCTGATAAAGGGTGGGAGCCGCGGCTTGTCTCGATTTCGGTGGGTGATGTGGCGGCGGCTGAACTGTATGTCCGCAATCAACGCAAGCAGGCGGAAGCCGCGGGCGTTGCCTTTGATGCTCGGAATTATCCCGAGACCATCTCGCTCGAACAATTAACGGGCGTTCTGCATGGTCTGAATGCCGATCCCCGCGTTAATGGCATCATCATTCAAAGGCCTTTGCCCTCGCACATTCCGGTCAAAGCGTTGCAGAAGGCGGTCCATCCCTTGAAAGATGTCGAGGGTATGCATCCCTCCTCCATCGGCAATATCGTCTATAATGATTTGGCGCTTGGCCCCTGCACGGCGGTGGCTGCTGTCGAACTGCTTAAAACGCTCCCCTTGAAAATCGAGGGGCTCGATGTCTGCGTGATCGGCCATTCGGAAATCGTCGGCAA
This sequence comes from uncultured Hyphomicrobiales bacterium, assembly GCA_903900975.1. Taxonomy (GTDB): domain Bacteria; phylum Pseudomonadota; class Alphaproteobacteria; order Rhizobiales; family Beijerinckiaceae; genus CAIUPE01. The sequence continues at coordinate 8,363 of CAIUPE010000012.1, forward strand.
GCCGATTGCCTTTTTGATGATGGGCTTGGGGGCTACGGTAACCGTGTGCCACCACCAGACGCGCAATGTCGCCATTCATTCCCGCCAAGCCGATGCCGTCTTTGTCGCGGTTGGCAAGCCGGGTTTAGTGACGGGGGATATGCTCAAGCCGGGTGCAGTGCTGATTGATATTGGCATTAACCGCATCGAGGGTCCGACCGGTGCCCAAACCGTCGGCGATGCCGATTTTGAGAGCTGTTCGGAGGTCGCGGGTTGGATTACGCCTGTTCCGGGTGGCGTTGGCCCCGTAACAGTCGCCATGCTGATGAAAAATGCGGTGCTCGCAACGCGGATGCAGCTCGATCATTATAGGTCGAGCTTTGCGGCAACCTCTTAAGGTCAAGTGAGCAAAAGCCCTTGCTAAAGGTTACAGACGCGCGCGTGTCCTTGCCTCAAGCGTCATTGAGATGGCAAACACGGCCATTCCGGCAAGGCCCAGTAACGCACCCACCCATCCGGTCGAGGTCCAGCCAAAGCCTCCGGCAATGGCCAACCCGCCGAGCCACGCGCCCATGGCGTTGCCAACATTCAACGCCGCGTGGTTGAGCGATGCGGCCAGCGATTGCGCCTTCTTCGCTACTTCCATCAACCGCATCTGCATGGCAGGCACGATGGCGACGCCAAAGCCGATAAACAGAACATTGATGGCCGCCGAAGCAAAGCTGGTTCCTGCCCAATAAAATGCGCCGATGACCAGGACATTGAAAACCTGCAAGCCCCACAAAGTGGCGTGCAACGCGCGGTCCGCAAGCCAACCGCCGATCATGCTGCCGCCGATCATCCCGATGCCAAAAATCGACATCACCACCGGAACGCTCCAAGCGGGCGCGCCTGCTGCTTGAGTAAGCGTGGGCGCAATATAGCTATACACCGCAAACATGCCGCCAAAGCCTATGGCACCAACCAGCAAAGTGAGCCAGACTTGTTTGATCGCCAAAGCCGCAAGCTCCTGCTTCGGGCTCGCGCCCTCTTTCACGGGCACATGAGGCACCATGGTCAAGAGCATAACGACGGTGGCCATGCCGATCACGCCGACCATGCTAAACGCCGTGCGCCAGGAAAGGCCTTGGCCGAGCCAGGTAATCAGCGGCACGCCAAAAACATTCGAAAGGCTGATCCCCAGCATCATCTTGCCAATGGATTGCGCTTGCCGATCGACAGGCACAACGGCTGCCGCAACCAGCGAAGCGATGCCAAAATAAGCGCCATGGGGCAGGCCGGATAAGAAGCGGAACAGCACGAGCATGGTCGGATTAGGCGCAAAGGCGCTGGCAAAATTGCCAAGGGTGAAGGCGATCATCAAGCCAATCAGCATCGCTTTTTGCGGCACGCGGGCCAGAAAGATCGTCAGCACCGGCGCGCCGATCACAACCCCCAACGCATAGGCGCTGATGGCGTGGCCCGCTTCGGGCGGCGTAATGGCAAAACTCGTGGCGACTTCTGGCAGCAATCCCATAATTGCAAATTCACCAATGCCAATACCAAAGCCGCCAAGGGCCAAAGCGATCAGGGCGAACGAAATGCCGTAGGGCGTTTTAAGCGGCGGCGTAGGAGCGGAGTCGACCATAAGGGTGATTGCTTTCGGTTTGCCATTTCGGCGAAAGGGTAGGTCTGGGATGTGATGGCGGGGAGGAGGTTTAGCGCTTACAATTCGCCCACCTGCGGACCCCACGTATCGGACAGCGCAAAGCCGTGTTTGAACGTATCATCCGCGCTGACGCGCAATTCTTCGCGGCCATAAATCCACGCGCTGCCCGTGATGCGCGGAAGCACGGCGCGGAACTCGCCTACCATGGTTTCCCCAATCGCTTCGGCAACAAACTCGCCGCCGATAATGCTGCGCGAAACGCGTCTATCACCCAGATGCACTTCGCCTTTGGCATGGAGCACGGCGAGATTGGCCGAGCTTCCCGTGCCGCAGGGCGAGCGATCCACGCGGCCCGGTTTCAACGTCGTGCATGTCCGCACCGCGCCATCGGCATCGTGATCGCGGAACATGACATAGGCCACTTCCGTCAGCCCCGAAATATCGGGATGGGCGACCTTAACCTGATCGGCCAAAAGCGCTTTGATTTCGATCCCAGCTTCCGCCAATTCCCGCGCATGGGTGGGTGCAATGGTCAGCCCGATTTGGGCGACATCGACCAACGCATAAAACACACCGCCAAAGGCGATATCCGCTTTAATCACGCCCCAACGCGGCGTGGTGATGTCTTTGCCGATCTCAAGCGCAAAGGCCGGAACATTGTCGAGGCTCACCGATAGGCAGCGGCCATTTTCACACCGCGCCCGCGCGGTAATCAGTCCCGCCGCCGTATCGAGTCGAAGCACGGTTTCCGGTTCAACCATGGGCACGCGTCCGGTCTCTAAAAGAGCGGTAACCACGCAGATACAGTTTGAGCCCGACATCGGGTGCGCTCTGTCGGGTTGCAACACGATAAAGCCTGCATCGGCATCGGGCCTGCAGGGTGGCACCAGCAGATTGACCGTCATCGCGACATTGGCGCGCGGCTCGAAGGTTACGAACCGGCGCAGGCTGTCATCCACCTGATTGATGTGGTTCATCTTCTCCAACATCGTGGCACCCGGAATATCGGGTGCCCCGCCGACAAGCACCTTGCCGACTTCGCCCTGACAATGGACGAGAAGAAGATCGAGGCTATTGTTCCACATCATAAGGTGGGTTGTCCGATCACGCGTGAGCCGCTTTGAACACGGTTTCGAACTCGGCCCTTTCCGCAGCCGTTAGTCCCATGAGTGGGCGACGCGTTTCGCCGCACTGAAGACCCAAAAGCTCGCAGCCATATTTGACCTTTTGCACGAATTTTCCGGCTTCAAGATTGGTCATCACCGGATACATCGCCTTCATGACCTTTTGCGCAGTAGCGAGATCGCCCGCTGTGAAGGCGTTATAAAATTTCATGACGGGAGCAGCCAGGCAATTAGCCGGTCCGCAAATCCAGCTGGTTGCACCCCAAAGGAAGAAGTCGAGCGCCTGATCATCCGATCCGCAGGAGAGTTCCAACCGTCCGGCATAGCGCTTGTTGATCTCAATGGCGCGGATGAGATTGCCTGAGCTTTCCTTGATGCCGAGCACGCGTGGATTATCGGCCAGCGCATCCATAACATCGTAGCTGATTTCGACACCAGCGCGGAGTGGAAAATTATAGAGCACCACATCCACATCCACGGCATCCAACACGGCGTGATAATGGCCGAGCAATTCTTCTTGCGACGGCAGGCAGTAATAGGGTGGCGGCAAGAGCACGGTCTTATAGCCCAGTTTCGCCGCAGCCTCGGTATGGCGGATGACTTCGCGGGTGGAGCCGCCATTGGTGCCCGCAATCAGCGCACCGCGGGTGCCGACCACATCCTTGACGCACCGCAGAGCATCGACGCGCTCTTCCGGTGTCATGGCATAATATTCGCCGGTCGATCCCATGGGAACGAACCCGTGCACGCCGGCCTTCAACTGGCTTTCCACCACTTCGCCCAGACGCTTGAAGTCGATATCGCCCTTCTCGTTGAACGGGGTAACCAGCGCGGGAAGAATGCCTTTGAGGACCATGGGAATGCCTTTGTGATGGATGACGATTCAATGGGCAGCAACCTAACGACATGCCATGTTTCGTCAATTTAATAGCGCATCGGATGTATTTTTTCTCGTCCGTTTGACGCCGCTTCGCCTTCCACGCAAAATAGCGGCTCAATTCTCAGGATTATTGAAAGCGTAAGCGTGTGATGCAGGACTTAACAGGTAAAACGGCCTTGGTTACGGGCGCTTCAAGCGGCCTGGGGCTGCATTTCGCCGAAATGCTGGCCCAGCATGGCGCGCATGTTATTCTCGCCGCGCGCCAAACCGATGCCCTTGATGACGCCGCCAAGCGGATCATCACCAAAGGCGGCAAGGCAGAGGCTCTTTCACTGGATGTGACCGACAGCGCCTCGCTTGATCATGCTTTCGCGGTGATGGGCACAAGACTCGATATCGTCGTCAACAATGCGGGCATCAGTCTGCCATCGGCAGCGATCGATATGACGGAGACCGATTTTTCGCGCGTGATCGATACCAATCTGACCGGTGTTTTTTCCGTCGCCCAACGCGCTGCCCGTGCCATGCGTGAGGGGAATAAGGGCGGCTCCATCGTCAATATTGCTTCCATTCTCGGCCTTCGGGTAGCCGGACATGTCGCGGCCTATGCGGCATCGAAAGCGGCGGTGGTGCAGCTCACCAAAGCGTTGGCGCTGGAATGGGCGCGCTACGGTATCCGCGTCAACGCGCTCTGCCCCGGCTATATCGAGACGCCGATCAACCGCGATTTTTTCACGACCGATCAGGGCAAGGCGCTGATCAACCGCATTCCGCAACGCCGGTTAGGCACGCCTGAGGATCTCGATACGCCGCTTCTGCTCTTGTGCTCGGACGCGTCCAGCTACATGACGGGTTCATCCTTAGTGGTCGATGGCGGCCATCTCGTATCGTCGCTATAAAGGCCCATGATGAATTTCGAAATTCCAGCCTCTGTCGAGCACTATCGCACCCGCATCGCAGCCTTTGTCGAGCGCGAGATCATTCCGTTAGAAAGCCAAAGCGCGTCCTATGACGGGCATGGCAATATCGCCCATGGCCTTCTGGATGAGCTGCGCGCAAAGGCGCGGGCCGAGGGCCTGTGGTGTTTGCAACTGCCTTTAGCCGATGGCTCGCGCATCGGGCTTACCGGCATGGCGGTGTGCTATGAGGAGATGAACCGCTCGATCTTCGGCCCCGTCGTGTTGAACTCCGCCGCACCCGACGATGGCAACATGATGGTGCTGGAAAAAATAGGCACGCCCGAGCAGAAAGAGCGTTGGCTCAAACCGATCATCGACGGCCAAGTACGTTCGGCTTTTGCGATGACCGAGCCGCACCCCGGTGGCGGGTCTGATCCGTCGATGATCCAGACGCGTGCCGTGCGCCAAGGTGATCATTACGTGGTCACGGGCCGCAAATGGTTCATTACGGGTGCTGAAGAAGCCAGCCATTTTATCCTGATTGCTCGCACCTCGGATGATCCCCGCCACGGCTTGTCAGCTTTTCTCTACCATAAGGATCAACCCGGTTGGCACATCAAGCGCCGCATCGGAATCATGGGGCCGGAAGAGCATGGTGGCCATTGCGAGATCGAATTTGACGGGCTCGAAATTCCCGTCGAAAATCTGCTGATTGGCGAGGGCAGGGGCCTAAAAGTCACACAAATCCGCCTTGGCCCCGCGCGCCTCACCCATTGCATGCGCTGGCTTGGCCTGTCGAAGCGCTGCGTCGAAATCGCCACCGCCTATGCCGCCGAGCGCACGGGCTTCGGCGTTCGGTTGGCGGATCGCGAAAGCATCCAGATGATGCTGGGCGGCTTGGCGATGGATATCGAAATTGGCCGTCTCCTCGTCATGAAAGCCGCATGGGAGCTGGATCGGGGCGGCTTTGCCAAGACCGAAATCTCGATGGCGAAGGTCCATGTTGCCAATCTTTTGCACCGCGCGGCCGATATCGCGATCCAGATCAATGGCGCGCGCGGCTATTCAACCGACACGATTCTCGAGTGGATTTATCGGTATGCGCGGCAGGCTAGGCTTGTGGATGGCGCCGATGAGGTCCATAAAATGGTTCTATACCGTCACCTCGACGAAGCCGCCCGCGGCTTCTGGCAGTGGGACGTAGAAGGCGAATAACGCCAAAACCTCAAATGACGACGACATGGGAGATTTGTGACATGACGGCAAACATTGCCATCGTGACGGGTGCCGCCCGCGGTATTGGTGCGGCTATCAGCACGACGCTTCACCGCGACGGCTGGCGGATTGTGGGCGTGGATCGCGTCTGGCCCGCCGATATCGCCCCTCTTTTTACATCGACCGAAACGGTGGATGTCACGGATTTTGCTGCCGTTACCAATTTGATCGCCAAGATTGAGGCGGAGCTCGGCCCCGTCGGTCTGGTCGTCAACAATGCCGGCATTACGCGCGATGGCGTAGCGCACAAAATGGATCCGGCGGATTTTCGGGCGGTCATTGACGTCAATCTGATGGGCCCCTTTCATTTCTGCCGCGCAACGCTTCCCGGCATGCGTCAACGCGGCTATGGCCGTATTGTGAATATTTCATCGCTCAACGCGCAACGCGGGCAGGCGGGGCAGGCCAATTATGCCGCGGCCAAAGCGGGCCTTATTGCGATGACCAAATCCATCGCGCTTGAAGGCGCAGCCAAAGGCATCACCGCCAATTGTGTGGCGCCCGGCTTCATCAAGACCGATATGACAGATGCGATGCGGGCCGATATGCGTGAAATGGAAATCGCCCATATTCCGATGGGCCGCATGGGCGCCCCCAATGATATTGCCGAGATGGTTGCGTTTCTGGCGTCTGACAAGGCATCTTATATTAGTGGTCAGGTGATGGCGGTTAATGGCGGCCAGTTGATGCCTTAAAGTGCTACAACACGAAGGGGAGGGGCAAGGTGGCAGACGAGGTGGAGCAAGGCCGTGATGGGCTTGATTTTGATCCGTCACAGCTCGAAACCTTTCTTGCGCACGCCTTGCCCGACGAGGAGCGGCGGCTCGCCATCGAGCGGATCAGCGGCGGGCAGTCCAACCCCACTTATTTTGTGACCTATGGCACCCGCCGAATGGTGCTGCGCAAGAAGCCCGCTGGTCCGATCTTGCAGGGCGCACATGCCATTGAGCGTGAGTTTCGTATTCTAAAAGCGCTGTCTGTGACCGATGTACCGGTGCCAAAGCCGCTTCTGTTGGTGGAAGACTCAGGGGTATTGGGAACCCCGTTTTACCTAATGGAACGGGTGGAGGGTCGCGTCTTTTCCGATTGCGCTTTAGCTGACCTTCCCCGCGACGAACGCGCTCCTCTTTTCATGGCGATGGCGGAGGCGCTTGCTGCGCTTCATCGCATCAGGCCAGACGAGGTTGGGCTTTCCGACTATGGCCGCCCGGGCAATTATTTTGAACGCCAAATCACCCGCTGGACGCGGCAATGGCAGCAATCTTCCAGCCCGCCGATCCCTGATCTGGATCGCTTAACCGAATGGCTTCCCACCCATATGCCGCCCGATGATGGCGCCGTCTCGATTGCGCATGGTGATTTTAGGCTGGGCAATTTGATGTTTCACCCCACCGAGCCGCGCGTGGTCGCTATTCTCGATTGGGAGCTTTCGACGCTTGGCTATCCGCTAGCCGATCTAGGGTTTTGCTGCATGCCTTGGCATACGTCACCCGATGAATATGGCGGCATTTTAGGCCTTGATCGCGAGGCACTCGGACTGCCAAGTGAAGGTGCATTCGTTGTGCGCTATATGGCAAAGGCGAGACCAACGGCACCGCTCCAACCGTTCCACATCATATTCGCATTATTCCGCTTTGCCGTTATCTTTGTCGGAATTGCCGATCGAGCGCGCGCGGGCAATGCGGCTGGTGATAATGCCTTGCTGATCGGTCCACTGGCTATCCGTTTTGCCAAGCGAGCCATGGACCTCGTCCGCTAATCCTGACGGGACGTCAGAGCAAAAGCGCTTTGTTCGTTAGGCTAAACGCATCCAACAGCAATAATGCCTTTTCGTCGTCAAGTTTTGTCAGATCAAGATCACGATCGCTTTGGAAAAACGCATGCATAATGGCCGAAGTCTTTTTCGGATTGGCCACTTCCATGCTCCAGTCCGAGAAAAGCCGTTCCTCAGCCGGTCCTTCAACGAGCACCGACGCGATCGTATGCCGAAAATCGTCCTGAATACGAGCGAAAGTGGCCCTGACTACCGCCTCCTCGCCTTCCAGAATTTGCAAGAACGTTCCGCCCGAATAATACAAAAACCCGGTTACACCGTCTTGCTGATTGCGGGTCTGGCTATGGGATACGATGCGCTTGAGGTCAGCATCGGTCATGGGACGAAATTCCCGACTGGTGTAGATAAGTTGAAACAAAAGATGCCCCGCCTGCTCACAATCACACGATAGACTTATGCTCTGAGTACGTCGCATCCCATAAAACGGATTATTCTATAAATATTAGCCGTACTGTCTTATCCGAACCCGATCACTTTTAACAACCAAAGCGCGAGCGAAATGCCGAATTAACGGCCCTATCGAGGCGAAAAAAGCAAAGCGCCCTCTCTGCCAAGGCCATGGCTCAAAGCCGCCTTTGGCGAAGCGAGGTATTTCGATCAACCGTTTGATCTTGAAACCTTATTTCCGCCTTTGTTCAATCGCGATATCGACAAGGCTCAGCAATGTGAACAAAGTCTGCGCACCCGCCTGCGCGGTGTTGCTCGTTGCATCATATTGGGGGGCCACTTCCACAACATCGGCGCCGACAATATCAAGCCCAGCAAGGCCGCGAATAATCTCCAGCGTCTCTCGCGTCGTAAGCCCGCCAACCTCAGGCGTTCCGGTGCCCGGTGCGAAAGCAGGGTCAAGACTATCGACATCGAAACTCACATACACTGGCCCATCGCCTACCACCGCGCGCGCTTTGGCAATAATCGCCTCGACGCCAAGCTTAGAGACTTCTTCGGCGTGGATCACGGTCATGCCGCTATCATAGGAAAATTCCCACAAATATTCCGCACCACCGCGAATGCCGATTTGGATCACGCGCTGCGGATCAAGCACGCCATCCAACACCGCTTTACGAAAAGGGCCGCCATGATGGAATTTGGAACCTTCATAAGGCCCCGACGTGTCGCAATGCGCATCAATATGCACCATGGCCACGGGTGCCTTGCGGCCCACCGCTTTTAAAATCGATCCGGTAATGGAATGATCGCCACCGCAGGAAACTGGGATAACGCCCGCATCCACCACGGCATTGTAATAGGCTTCAATATCCTCATGGCAGCTTTCAAGGCTGTAACGGCTGCGGAAGGGGATATCGCCTACATCGGCCACGCGTAAGGATGAAACCGGCATCCGCTTTAAAACATGTTCATAAGGCCCGATGCGCTCAATCGAGCGAACCGCACGCGGTCCAAGGCGCGCCCCGGCGCGGTTGGTGACGCCGAGATCCATCGGCACGCCAATCAGGGCGACATCAAGGTCTTTGAACTTTTCCGAATAGGATTCAGGCTTGTAAGGCGCGCCGCACAGCGTGCCGGGTTCGGCAAACGGCCATTTGCGCCGCTCGCCGGTAAATACCGTATCGGCCACGCGTTTGAATTGAGGATCAAAAATATCGCCGCCCGAAGCCGTGCCATATTTGGCACGCAAATCCGCCAGATGCTTTTTGTCGGCCATAAAAGACGCCCTTTGTGATCGAATCCAAACGAGAATTAAAGCTAACCCAAGTCTCATAGGATTGCGAGTGTGGCATGCAGAAGGACACCCTCGCGCATTGCGAAAGCCTGCGCTAAGGTCCTGCCATCCTATCTTGCGTTTGGGTTGCCTTCATGATTCCCTTCAATACCAATGTTCGTGACACGGGCACGCCGCCCATCCCCGAAGCCCAAGGCTGGGCCAAGCGCTATGATGGCGCGCTCGGGCCGATGATCGATTTGTCGCAAGCGGTGCCAGGCTATCCGCCGCATGCCGATCTGCTCAAGCATCTATCCGAGGCGGCAGGCACACAGGCCGCCGCCAAATACGGCGATATTTACGGCGATGAAGGCTTACGGAACGCGCTTTCGACCGAGATTTCGACGCTTTATCGTGGCAAGGTAACAGCCGATGAAATAGCCATCACCTCCGGCTGCAATCAGGCTTTTGTGCTGGTCATGATGGCTTTGGCGAAAGCAGGCGATAATGTTTTGCTTCCAGCGCCGTGGTATTTCAACCACCAAATGACGCTACAAATGCTGGGCGTCGAGCCGCACGCTTTGCCCGCATCGGCCGATAACGGATTTATCCCCGATGTCGCGGAAGCCGAGCGGTTGCTCGATGGTAAAACCCGCGCCATCGTGCTGGTTACGCCCAATAATCCGACAGGGGCAATCTATCCGCCCGCGACGATTGCAGCCTTCGCCGCCCTTTGCCGCCGCAAAAACATCTGGTTGATTGTGGATGAAACCTACCGCGATTTTTTGGCAGCGGATTATGGCGCACCCCATTCGCTGTTCAGCGATGGAGAATGGGCAAACAATGTCTTGTCGCTTTATAGTTTCTCGAAATCCTATTGCATCCCCGGCCACAGAGTCGGCGCGATCATCGGCGGGCGCGCCATTTTGGATGAAATCGGCAAAGTGATCGATTGCGTGCAAATCTGCGCGCCACGCGCCGCCCAGACCGCACTGACATGGGCCATTCCATCCCTAGACGAATGGCGCTCAGGCAATACGGCAGAAATCACGCGCCGCGCTGTAGCCTTTCGCGACGCGATGGCCGCGTGCCCCGGTTGGCAGCTTTTATCCATCGGTGCTTATTTCGCCTATGTCGCCCATCCGTTCCAAGGCGCGTCCGTCTTTGCGGTAGCAGAAAAGCTTGCGGCCACGCGTGGGGTGTTAGGCCTGCCTGGCCCTTGGTTTGGGCCGGGACAAGAAAACCATCTGCGACTCGCTTTCGCCAATGTGTCGGTCGATTCCATCCGAGACATTCCGGCCCGTCTTGCAGGCTTTGTCGTCTAACGATTTCCCTTACATCAAAAAGGTCTATGCTTATGTCACACCTCAATGCCGTTCTTGCCAAACTGGATCAGAACCGCGAGGCGGCGATTACCCGTCTGTTCGACTTTCTGAAAATCCAGTCGATTTCGACCGATCCCGCCTATGCGGGCGAGTGCCGCAAGGCTGCCGAATGGGTGAAGGCCGAGCTTGTCAGCATCGGGATTGAGGCGGAAGTAAAGCCCACCGGTGGACATCCCGCCGTCACCGCTCGGGTTGAAGGTACCGCCAAGCGCCACGCGCTGTTTTATGGCCATTATGATGTCCAGCCGGTTGATCCACTAAACCTATGGGACACACCACCCTTCGAGCCGGTGATCGCCACGCTGCCTGATGGCCGCAAAGTGATCCGCGCCCGCGGTTCCGCGGACGACAAGGGCCAGATCATGACCTTCATCGAGGCTTGCCGCGCCTATAAAGAAGTGGTTGGCACCTTGCCGATCGGCGTTACCTTCCTGATCGAGGGCGAGGAAGAAGACGGCTCAAGGCATCTCCCCGCTTTTGTGGAAGCCGAGAAAGACGCGCTTAAAGCCGATGTCGCGCTCGTTTGCGACACCTCGATGTGGGACCGCAATACGCCGCAAATCACCACGGGCTTGCGCGGCATGGTCTATGAAGAACTCACGATCAAAGCGGCGGACCGCGATCTTCATTCCGGCCTGTTTGGCGGCGGCGCGCAAAACCCCATCCGTGTGCTGGCCAAAATCATCGCCGATCTGCACGATGCCGATGGGCGCGTAACACTCCCCGGCTTTTACGATGGCGTGCCCGAAACGCCGAGCCAAGTGCTGGAACAATGGAAATCCTTGGGCCTGACCTCAGAAGAGTTTTTAGGCGGCGTAGGACTATCCGAACCAGCAGGTGAAAAAGGTCGCCTGCTGATCGAAATGATCCAGTCGCGCCCGACCTGCGACGTCAACGGCATTATCGGCGGCTATACCGGCATCGGAGCTAAGACAGTCATCGCAGCCGAAGCCAGCGCGAAAATCTCGTTCCGTCTGGTAGGGGATCAAAATCCAGCCCAAGTGCGTGAAGCCTTTTATGCCCATGTCAGGGCTAGACTGCCAAAAGATTGCGATGTGGCGTTTATCAGCCACAAAGGTTCACCCGCTTTAACGCTTCCTTTCGACATGCCTGAGCTGGTGTCGGCCCAAGCTGCCCTTCAAGACGAGTGGGGCGTTGCACCGGTGACCTTGGGCTCGGGCGGATCGATCCCGATTGTCGGCGATTTCAAGCGCATTTTGGGGCTCGATACGTTGCTGGTCGGCTTTGGCCTTGATGACGACCGCATCCACTCGCCGAATGAAAAATATGATCTGAAAAGCTTCGAGAAAGGCGCCCGCTCCTGGGCGCGGATTCTCGACGCCCTCGCTCAATAATTTTTCCCGTCATTGCGAACGAATGTGAAGCAACCCAGGTGATGCTAGGAAATGAATCTGGATTGCTTCGTTGGCTTAAGCCTCCTCGCAAGGACGGAAACATAACAGTAAAGAAAAGAAAAAGATGAGGAGACACCCATGACGTGGTCAAAAACCTGGACCTATTTTGACGGCAGCTGGCACGAGGGCAACCCGCCCATTCTCGGGCCGCGCAGCCACGCTTTCTGGCTTGGCTCATCGGTGTTTGATGGCGCGCGCTACTATGAAGGTGTAGCCCCCGATCTCGATCTGCATTTCGCCCGCGTCAATCGCTCGGCGGTTGCCATGCATCTCAAAGCGCTGGTCAGCGATGAAGAATGGGTGAAACTCGCTTGGGAGGGGATTGCCAAATTCGATAAGGACACGGCGCTTTATATCCGCCCGATGTATTGGCCCGAAACCGGCAGCGGCGGCGTTGTCGCGCCTGATGCGGGCTCAACCCGCTGGTTGCTCTCGATCTACGAAGCGCCAATGCCTGCGGAAGCGGGCTCCTCGATCACGCTCTCGCCCTATCGCCGCCCAACGCCAGAAACCATGCCAATGGATGCCAAAGCAGGCTGCCTCTACCCCAATAATGGCCGCGCACTGCTCGAATGCCGCGCCAGAGGCTTCGATAATTGCCTGCTCACGGACATGCTCGGCAACGTCGCCGAGCTCGCCACCGCCAACGTGTTCATGGCGAAGGACGGCGTCGTCTTTACACCCGTCCCGAACGGTACGTTTTTAAACGGCATCACCCGCCAGCGCACCATTTCCTTGCTCGAAGCCTCCGGCCAGAAGGTGGTGCAAAGCGCGTTGTCCTATAAGGATTTCAAAAGCGCGGACGAGCTGTTCTCGGCGGGCAATTACGGCAAGGTGCAGCCGATCACAAAAATCGACGAACGCGATTTGCAACCCGGCCCGATATACCGCAAAGCCCGCGACATTTACGCGGCTTATGCGAAGGGGAAGTAATTTTACCGTCATTGCTTCGCGTTCGCTCGCAATGACGGATTAATAATTTTACGGCCACCTTACCGTCGGCGGCATGCTCGATAGAATCGACGCGACATTGCCACCCGTCTTCAGCCCAAAGATCGTCCCGCGGTCATAAAGCAAATTAAACTCCACATACCGGCCACGGCGGATTTGCTGTTCCTCGCGGTCGGCCTCGGTCCAAGGCGTTTCAACATTCGCTCGAACGATTTCCGGATAAATCGCCGCAAAGGCGCGGCCCACATCCTGCGTGAAGGCGAAATCGGCTTCCCAATGGCCTGACTCGAGATAGTCATAAAAAATCCCGCCAATACCGCGCGGCTCATCGCGATGCTTGAGATAGAAATACTCGTCGCACCATTCCTTATATTTCTGATAGGGCGCAATTGTTGAATGCGCGTCGCAGGGCGCTTTCATGGCGGCATGGAAGGCGAGGGAATCAGCATCGTCTTGCGTGCGACGGCGCATCAGCACGGGGGTGAGGTCTGCCCCGCCGCCAAACCATGCTTTAGTGGTTACCACAAACCGCGTATTCATATGCACAGTCGGCACATTCGGGTTCCACGGATGGGCGATCAGCGAAATGCCGGTGGCAAAAAAGCGCGGGTCTTCGTTTGATCCGGGGATTTGCCCGCGAAATTCTGGCGCGAACTCGCCGAAAACGCTGGAGCAATGCACGCCAACCTTCTCGAACACGCGGCCTTTCATCATCGACATGATCCCGCCGCCGCCTTTCGCCCCCGAATGGTCGGTGCGTTCCCACGGCGAGCGCTGAAATCGCCCGGGCGTTTGGGCTTCCGCGAAAAAGGGGCCTTTCGCCTCGTCTTCTAAGTTTTCGAAATCGCTGCAAATCTGGTCGCGAAGCGACTGGAACCAGCCCTCGGCATGGGCTTTTTGCTGATCAATATCGGAAGAAATGCTCATTTTATTGTCTTTCTAGAGATTGTTTTGCTCGCCGCCTCATTCAGGGAAAAGCGTCCAATTGACGCAAGGCCTCGCCCATAATCATCGCGGCCGTGACCGCCACATTGATGGATCGCAAACTTTCCCGCATCGGAATGATGATCCGCGCATCGGCAGTATTGTGGACATCGTCCGGCACGCCAGCCGATTCGCGGCCCAAGAGCACAATATCGTTCTTGGCATAGGCAAACTCGGTATATCGCGTGGCGGCTTTTGTCGAGGCGAGCACCAATCTTAGGCTCTCAGATCGCCTAAAAGCATCAAAATCCTGCCAGCCAATGTGCCGAATGATCTCGACTTAATCGAGATAATCCATTCCCGCCCGGCGAAAAGCGCGGTCAGACGCCGGAAAACCAGTGGGTTCAATGATGTGGGCGGTCACGCCCAAACAGGCGCAAAGGCGCAAAATGGTTCCAGCATTCTGGGGGATATCCGGCTGGTAAAGCGCCAATTGCATCGTCAATGTCTCCCTTAGCAACCGCTATGCGGCAAAAAAGCTGCAAAAACGCATAGTGATCATCCATCCGGACTATGGACAAGCGAAGCGCCTCATGTCACATGACCGTGGATGATTGGGCACAACTGTGTCCGGCATTGTTTATTGAGGCTTGGGGATCGGCTTGGCAACCAGTGCCGCCAGCCAGATTCTAGATCACCGAGGCGAATGTCTCTTAACCGGAGGCTCGCTGAGGGGGCGCTGGATGCGAGGATGATCAGAGTGGCGACAACACACGCATCGGCTTCTGCCGAACCCACGAGACGCGATTTTCTCTTCATTGCGACCGGTGCCGCAGGCGCGGTCGGTTTGGCTGCGACGATTTGGCCGTTTATCAGCCAGATGGCGCCGGATGCAGCAACCATTGCTGCCGGTGCGCCGGTTGATTTTGATCTTTCGCACGTAGCCGAAGGTCAGATCGTCAAATTGTTTTGGCGCGGTAAGCTGATTTTCGTTCGCCATCGGACGGCGGATGAGATCAAGTCCGCCCAAAATACCGATATCACAAGCTTGCGTGATCCCGAGGCCGACTCAGCCCGCGTGAAGCCGGGTAAAGATCAGTGGCTGATTGTTTATGGTAACTGCACCCATCTGGGTTGCGTGCCGCTTGGCAATGAGGGTGCTTTCCATGGTTGGCAGTGCCCATGCCATGGTTCGGTGTTCGACACGTCGGGCCGTATCCGGCAAGGACCAGCTCCGATCAATCTGCCCGTGCCGCCTTACGCGTTCACGAGTGACAAGGCTATTCGCATCGGCTGAGCCTTGCGGCTTGGTTAGCTATTGAAGATTTTTGGGGTCTAACCCCACGCATTCAGGTATAAAGCCATGAGCGGACATTCCACCTATGAACCCAAGAGCGCCGTCGGCAAGTGGTTCGAAAGCCGCCTGCCGATTATGGGCCTCATTCACTCGTCTTTCGTTGTGTTCCCCAATCCACGGAACCTGAACTATTTCTGGACCTTCGGCGGTATTCTGGCCTTCATGCTGGTTGCCCAGATCATCACCGGTGTTGTGCTCGCAATGCATTACACGGCACATGCCGACATGGCGTTCAACTCGGTTGAGTTGATCATGCGCGATGTCAATTATGGCTGGATGCTGCGTTATCTGCACGCCAATGGCGCGTCGATGTTCTTCATCGCCGTCTATGTCCACATCTTCCGTGGCCTCTATTACGGGTCATATAAAGCCCCTCGCGAAATTCTCTGGATTTTGGGCGTAATCATCTTCCTTCTGATGATGGCCACCGCGTTTATGGGCTACGTGCTGCCATGGGGCCAGATGAGCTTCTGGGGCGCGACCGTTATCACCAACCTGTTCTCGGCCATTCCGGGTGTAGGCGAAGTGATCGTGTCCTATCTCTGGGGCGGCTATTCGGTTTCTAACCCAACGTTGAACCGCTTTTTCTCGCTCCACTATCTGCTCCCCTTCATGATTGCAGGCGTCGTCGTCTTGCATATCTGGGCGCTGCATGTGCCGGGTTCCAACAACCCGACCGGCATTGAGAAGAAGACCGACAAGGACGTGTTGCCCTTCCATCCTTACTTCACGGTGAAGGATGCGTTCGCGCTTTCATGCTTCCTGATGGTCTATGTCTGGTTCGCGTTCTACATCCCGAACTTCCTTGGCCATGCCGATAACTATGTCGAGGCCAATGCGGCAGTAACACCATCGCACATCGTTCCTGAATGGTATTTCCTGCCATTCTACGCCATTCTGCGCGCTATTCCGGATAAGCTGTTCGGCGTGCTTGCGATGTTCGGCTCGATTGCGATCATGGTAGTGGTGCCTTGGCTTGACTCGTCGAAGATCCGCTCCGGCAATTATCGCCCGGTGTTCCAGATCTTCTTCTGGCTCTTCGCGATCAATGCGGTCATCCTTGGCTGGCTTGGTTCGAAGCCACCAGAGGGCTGGTATGTGATCGCGTCGCGCATTAGCACGGTCTATTATTTCGCCTATTACATCCTCGTTCTTCCGCTTCTTGGTCTGTTTGAGACGCCAAAATCCTTGCCTGCTTCGATTGCAGACTCGGTGCTTGGCAAGGGTGGTTCGGGTTCGGCTATGGCTTCGGGCGCGGCATCTTCGCCGAGCACCAAAGGTTGAGATCAGGAAGAATGACGATGAAATCGATCAAAACCCTTATCGCCGTTGTAGCGCTCGCTGGTCTAGCCAGCGGCGCGGCCCTCGCGCAGAGCCACGAACGCGAAATTCCACCGCGCCAAACTTGGTCCTTCTCGGGCCCGTTCGGAACCTATGATGAAACGCAGTTACAGCGTGGCTTCAAAGTGTTCCACGAAGTCTGCTCGAACTGCCATTCGATGAGCAAGGTCGCCTTCCGCACGTTAGCTGAAAAGGGTGGACCGGGCTTCAGCCCCGAGCAGGTCACAGCGCTGGCTGCGACCTATAAGGTCAAAGACGGCCCTAACGATGCGGGCGATATGTTCGACCGCCCGGCACGTCCAGCCGATTTCTGGCCATCTCCCTTCCCGAACAAGCAGGCTGCGGCCGCTGCCAATGGCGGTGCGGCTCCTCCGGACTTCTCGGTGATTGCGAAAGCCCGCACCTATGAGCGTGGTTTTCCTTGGTTCGTGTTTGATATCTTCACGCAGTACCAAGAACAGGGAGTGGATTACATTGCTGCCCTGCTGCCCGGCTATGAAGAAGCACCGGCGGGTGAGGTTGTTCCAGCTGGTAAATATTATAACAAATATTTCCCTGGCAACATCATCGCCATGCCCCCTCCATTGCAGGATGGCGCTGTTACCTATCTGAAGGATGCCAATGGCAAGCCACAGGCTCCTGAGACGGTTCAGCAATATGCCAAGGACGTTTCGGCCTTCCTGATGTGGGCTGCAGAGCCGCACATGGAACAGCGTAAGGAAATCGCGTTCCGCGCGCTGGTCTTCTTGCTGGTCTTTGCTGGCTTGCTCTATTTCACCAAACGGAAGATCTGGGCCAATGTCGAAGGTCACGCCTAATCGACACAAGCCACTACTGTATTTCAAAAGGGCTCCGGAAACGGGGCCCTTTTTAGTGTCTATGTAGTTTATCACGTTCTATCGATCGTAAATCCGCTGTCTACCTTTCTAGATTATTCCGATATAGGCTCGCTTCATGATCATCGATATTGCCATTATCGGCGCAGGAGCGGCCGGACTTAGTGCTGCGCGAACGGCACACGCGCTGGGTAAAACCTGCGTCGTGCTGGAGGCCCGGCAACGGGTTGGCGGCCGTGCCTTCACCGATCGATCGCTCGGTCAGCCTTTTGATGCCGGCGCAGCCTATATCCATTTTTCGAACCGCAACCCTTGGATGCGTGAAGCTCGGCGGCTTGGGATCGCGACACAGCCCTGGCGCGGGTGGACCCATCATGTGCCGTGGTTAAACGGACAGTGGCTTTCGAGCGACGATCAGGAGCGCCGGCTTACAGGCTATAGCGAGCTTTGGGACCAGATCGAAACGCTGGGCGAGGCCTTTACCGATCGCTCGATCGCCGATGCGGCAAAGCATGGATCGCCTTGGGCGCAAGCAACCGCGAGCGCGATGTCACGGCTTGGCTTGGGCGATGAACCTTCGCGTCTCTCGCTCTATGATTATATCCACCAATGGGAAGGTCCCGATCATATCGTTCCGGATGGCTATGGCCATTTGGTTGCCGCATCCTCGCACGGCCTGCCCATCGAGCTGGGTTCAATCGTCAGGCGGATCACGGCCCGCGCGAAGGGGTTTGATGTCGAAACCGAACGGGGTACCGTTCAAGCCCGGGCGGTGATCGTGACCGTGTCGATTGGAGTCCTCAAAGCGGGCCATATTGCTTTTGAACCGGGCCTTCCGAATGCCCTACTTAGGGCGCTGGACGGGTTGGAAATGGGTGCACTCACGAAAGTCGCGTTATCCTTTGATGGGGAGCGGTTCGGCCTGAAACCGGGCGACGATCAAATCGTGCTCGACGCACCGGGTGGCGCGATGACCTTCGAGGTCTGGCCTTTCAACCGCGATCTGGTTTTGGCCGTCACCGGTGGCGATGCAGGCCGTGCGCTCTGTCATGTCGGTGAGGCAGAAGCCGTGGATATGGCTGCTTCATTGTTCTCCTCCGTCGTGGGTCAGGATTGTCGCCCCCATTTGCGCGGTGGTCGGCTTGCCGGATGGTGGACTGATCCTTTTTCCGAAGGCGGGTATGCTTATGCCCGACCGGGCGCCTATGACGCCCGCGAGGCGTTGATGGATGTTGGCATTGACGGGCTTTATTTCGCCGGTGAGGCCGATGCCGGTGGGCGTTTGGGAGCCACGATGACGGTTGCCGGTGCCAGTATGGCGGGCTGGAATGCAGCCAAACGCGCTGCTCGCTTTCTAGGCTGAACGCGATTAAGCCCGTTTGCGCGGTTTAATCTCAAAGGCCGAAATCGCCATGTCGCGCGCAAAAGCGGCTTCTTCTGGCGTGATGGACGGCGTGGCTGCGCGCATGATGGGGGCAACGATTCCCTGATTTTCCGGGCGCAACCGGTTAGCTTCTTCGGCATAGAGCCGCACGAGTTCCGTCAAGCGGTGGACTTCGTTTTCGAGAAAAGCAACTTTGGCGTCATTGTTCATGCCATTAGCTTAAGCCGGATGTCTTAAAAATTCGTATGTTGCCTGACTTAGACCGCAACGACCTTACCCGGATTCATCAGATTGAGCGGATCAAACGCCCGTTTGATCGCGCGCATGGCATCCAGCGTCGCCGGGGGGTGTTCTTTGAGCAAATATTTCATCTTTTCTTGCCCCACCCCATGTTCGCCGGTACAAGTCCCCTCCATCGCAAGGGAACGCTCGACGAGACGGTGCAGGAAAGCGCGGCAGGTTTCAATCTCGCTCGAATCATCCATCTTGCACAGCAAGGTCAGATGAAAATTGCCATCGCCGACATGGCCGACAATCGGTGCGACAAGCCCGCTGGCTTTGATATCGTCTTGGGTTGCTACCACACATTCCGCTAATCGCGAGATCGGCACGCACACATCGGTGGCAATGACTTTGCACCCGGGACGAAGGGCAAGGGCGGACCAATAGGCATCGTGACGGGCTTGCCAAAGGCGTGACCGGTCCTCAGGCTTCGTGGCCCACTCAAAGGGGCCGCCGCCGAATTCGCTGGCGATATCTCCAAAACGTTCGGCTTGCTCCTTGACGCCATGTTCGGTGCCGTGAAATTCAACGAAGAGCATCGGCGTTTCTGGCAATGTGAGGTTGGAATAGAGGTTGAAGGCCTTCACCTGCAACTGATCGGCCAGCTCAATGCGCGCGACGGGAAGGCCCGATTGGATGGTCGCGATGGTCGCGTCACAGGCCGCTTCGACGCTCGGAAATGGACAGATGCCCGCTGAGATCGCCTCGGGTATCCCCGCAAGGCGCAGCGTAATTTCGGATATGATGCCTAAGGTTCCTTCGGCGCCTACCATCAGACGGGTAAGGTCGTAACCGGCGGAGGACTTTTTGGCCCGACGGGCAGTGGTCATCACCTCGCCATTCGGCAGGACGACCTGTAGCGAGATCACATTGTCCTTCATGGTACCGTAGCGAACCGCATTGGTTCCCGACGCGCGGGTGGAGACCATACCGCCAAGCGAGGCGTCAGCGCCCGGATCGATGGGGAAAAAGAGGCCTGTATCGCGCAATTGCTCATTGAGGGCTTTTCGCGTCATACCGGGCTGGATCACGCAATCAAGATCTTCCGCGTGGACGGCCAACAACCGGTTCATCCGGCTCGTATCGATACAGACGCCGCCCCAAGGTGCATTTACGTGACCTTCGAACGAGGTTCCTGTGCCAAAGGGAATCATCGGCACGCGATGAGCGGCACAGAGTTTGACAATCTCGACAATTTCCTCGGTCGTATCGGGAAAAATCACAATGTCGGGCAATTGGGGCGCAACCCAGGTGAGGGAATTGGCGTGGGTTTGCCTAATCCCCGGAACCGTCGAGGCGCGTTGTTCAAAGCGGGCCGTTAAAGCTGCGATGACAAAAGAGAGATCGCTATCGGCTGGTTTACCGGAGAGGGGTAGTGACATTGCAGGGTAACCTTTGATCGTTCGGCGTTCATTGGCAAACATGGTATACAAAAATGGGCCGATGGATATGGCGATGATGCGAGGGGTGGGTCGTTCGATTGCATGGCTGATCGGCGAGAAAAAATGGACCAAAGCCTGTGCGCCAAGGGTGCGGTTTAGACATGGATGCTTCGAAGCACGCATCTTGCCGATCGACGGTGTTTAAGGGCAAGACAAACCGGCGTGGACTCCCTTATGATAAAGGTTGAGAATCTAACGGGAGAGACAACCATGCCCTTTTCGCCTTCACACCGCATCGCGCTCGGACGAACGGGCCTCTCGGTTTCACCGCTGTGTTTCGGCTCGTCCAGTTTGGGGGATATGCCGGAAACCTATGGTTACTCGGTAAGCGAGGAGCGCGCCTTCCAAACCATCCGCGCCATTTTCGATGGTCCGGTCAATTTTATGGACACCTCGCGGAATTATGGGACGGGGCGAAGCGAAGAACGGATTGGCGCGGTTATACGCGAGCGCGGAGGTCTGCCGAATGGCTTTGTCTTGTCGAGCAAATTGGATCGCGATTTTAAAACCAATCGGTTCGACGCGTCACGCGCCCGGCAGTCTTTGGATGAAAGTCTAAAAGCGCTCGGCGTCGATCATATCGATGTGCTGCATTTGCACGATCCGGAGCATGGTGCCTCGCTTTCCGAAATCACCCGCAAGGGCGGTGCAATCGACGAACTGCTTAAAATGAAAGACGAGGGACTAGCGACCGCCATAGGTCTTGCCGCTGGCAATGTAGATGTGATGACGCCGCTCTTAAACGAGTATCCCTTTGACGTTCTCATCACCCATAACCGGTTTACACCCGTCAACCACAATGCCGTCGCGATGATGTCGTTTGCGAAAGAGAAGTCGATCGCGGTCTTAAACGCCGCGCCCTATGCCGGCGGCGTGTTCGCGAAGGGAACGCCGAACTATCAGCGTTATGCCTATCAAGACGCCAATGAGGAAATGCTCCATCCCATCCGTCACGTCGAAGCCATTTGCGCCCGTCACGGCGTTGCACCCGGTGCCGTGGCGCTTCAGCACTCCATGCGTTCGCCGCTTGTCACCGCGACAATTTGTGGTGTGACGAAACCGGAGCGGATTCAGGAAACCATCGAATGGGCGATGGCTGATATTCCCGCTGCCGTTTGGGCCGAATTGGCAAGCGTGGATGTGACGCTCGCCGACCCGGAGGCCACGCGGACCTATGTCTTAGGGTAGATTTATTTCAAAGCCGCTTTTATCGAGCTCAAACGGGTATTTCACTTACCTGATAACGGGCTTTATCGAGCCAAACGGGATTAATTTCGACGCCCCAACCCGGAGCATCGGGGATGGTTGCTTTGCCGTCGACAATTTTATAGGGGTTTCCTAAAAACAACTGATCCTGCCATGGATAGTAATCCAGACCTTCGATTGAAAATTCCAAGTATTTTCCGGCGTTTGGAATGGCACCCAGCAAGTGCATTGTGCACATGGTAACAAGCGATAAATTCGCAGCATGCGGTGTTATCTTATAGCCTGCTTTGTGAGCCATATCGCAGACTTTAAGCGTCCGCGTTAACCCCCCGATATACATGATGTCGGGCTGGACAATATCAACGGCATGCGTATCCATCATCAGTTTGAAGGTCGAAAACTCACAATCTTGCTCACCGCCAGTAACGTCAATGGCCAAAGCCGCCGAAACTTCCCGGGTTTGTTCATATTCCCAATAAGGACAAGGTTCTTCAAAGTGGCTAATGCCATGATCCATCAATAATTTACCGACCTCGATGGCTTTTTTTGGAGAATAACATGAATTTCCATCGACCAACTTGGCTATCGTGTCGCCCAATGCTTTGCTGACAACGGGAACGACGCTATCCGTCCGTCCCGGCCATTCGTCTTGATCGCGGCCGCACTCTTTGCCGACGCGCCATTTAAACGCATCAAAACCATGCTCATCTCTGAGCTTTACAAAGCGTTTAGCTTCATCCTCCGGCGTAATATCTCGCTTCATTGACGACGCATAGGCTCTAATCTTGCCAGGCTTACCTCCAATCAAGGAAACAACGGGTTTACCTGCCGCTTTACCTTTCAAATCCCATAAGGCCGTATCCAATCCAGTCATGGCGCGGCGAAGATAAGATCCGGGATATTTATGTTCACGTTCACCAATGAGATTGAGCGTATCTTCAAAGTCTAGCGCATCGGTGCCCAAGGCGTGCGGCGCAATTTGGCGGTGGAATATCGAGCATGTGATATCCGAATTATAGGTCGAAACTTGACCCCATCCCGTAGCGCCCGATTCTGTTGTTGCCCGTACAAATCCGACATATTCATTGGTAAAGGTCTCAAGCTTTTTGATCTTATCCATTTTGCTGATCCTTAAGGGTTCAAGATCATATCTGCTGCGCGCCAAGCAAGCATCATGGTAGGCGCGTTTGTATTGGCTGACGTTACAAACGGAAAAGCTGATGCATCAACAACGCGAAGTCCATCCACGCCATGCACTCGTAATTGGGGGTCTAACACACCGCCTTTATCTTCCGGCGCCATTCGGCATGTGCATGATGTATGATAGACAGAGCCCGCTCTTTTACGGAAATCGGCGAGAATAGCCTCATCGCTCTCCTTAGATGGATCGAAAACTGGCTTGCTTGCAATTAATACTTGCATCGCTTGGCTGTTTTGCAGACGTCCAATAAACCTAGCGCCGGCAATAACATCGCTACGGTCTTGCTCTGTGGCGAGATAATTAAAGTCGATCTCCGGTGCCTTGAAAGGATCATTGGACTTAATTTTAACATGTCCCGTACTTGTGGGACGGCACGAGTTGAAACTCAAAATAAAGCCTGGCCAAGGATCAGGTTTCGTCAAACGACGTTTGCCTGAAATTTCGGTCGAATAGCTGAGTGGGTTAAAATAAATTTGCATATCGGGATGCTTTAACGTGTCTGCAGAGCGAACAATACCGCCCATCTGGTTCACGCTTAGGCTCAAGGGGCCAGATTTAGTAAAAATATATTTTATGCCCGCCCAAAGTTGCCCCAGTCTTGTACCGAGGGTGGCATTTAAGGTTTGCTCAGTAGCTTTATAATAGTAGTTAATACCAATGTGATCTTGAAAATTTAAACCAACATTTTCATTGGCCTTAATAACATCAATTCCAAACTGGCTGAGTAGTTTCTGCGGTCCAATGCCAGAGAGTTGAAGCAATTGAGGAGATTGTATCGCTCCGGCTGACAAAATTACTTCTTTATTGGATAAAATTTTATTTAATTTTCCATCTTTTTTAAATTCAATGCCAGTTGCTTTATTTCCTAACATAAGAATTTTTGTTACTTGAGCATGGGTAAGAACCGTTAGATTGGACCGTTTTAACGCAGGGCGCAAAAACGCGTCCGCCGAAGAACACCGCATGCCGTCTCTTGTATTGATGAGATAAGGACCGAGACCTTCGTCCCCGAGGCCAACGTCTTCGTCCAAAAGAGGTAAGTTGAGTTCGCTCACTGCCTTTTGAAAATGCCGCTTAAGCGGGTGATAATCATTCACTCTGTTTTCAACGGTGAGTGGACCATTTCCAACGACACGGCCATCTTTTCTAACATGGCGTTCAATAGCCTCGAAGGCGGGCTTCACATGTTCCCAACCCCAACCAGGATTACCGGCGTCGCGCCAATCGTCAAAATCAGATTTCGCACCGCGCGCATAGACCATGGCATTGATCGAGCTTGATCCGCCGATGACTTTGCCGCGAGGGACGTAGAGTTCGCGATTATTAAGGCCTTTGTCAGGAACGGAATTGAATTTCCAATTAACCGTTTCGTCAAAGAAGGTCTTCCCATAGCCAATCGGCGTTTTAATCCAAAAACGGGCGTCGCTTCCACCCGCTTCAACAAGTAAAACCCGGTTGTTTTTGTCTTCGCTTAAACGATGAGCAAGCACACAGCCTGCCGAGCCCGCACCAACGATGATAAAATCGAAATTTTCCAACAACTTACTCCATTGTCGATGAAAACCGGACAAAAGTGGATCATCGCCAAAGATCATCCCATAACCATCATCCTTTGACGCTTATGAGACGACACTTCTTGTCCACCATCGGACTTTACCTTCATGCCTTTTCGATGCGATGAAGTTAAATTACCGAAATATCCGATAGCGTTTAAAAATGACGATCAATCCAGTCCCTTGACCGGAAATAGCTTCCTACGAAAGGTAAAAACCAAGGGTTTCCATGATATAATGGATGGTCTGGAAATTCGGGCCGGTCAAACGCACATATTCGATTGGTCCGCCCAATTATTTTACGAGCAGTCTGGTGACCAAGATAAGACATCATCGCTACACCTGAACCGTTGCAACCCAATGCATAATGCAAGTTTTCAAACTTCCCCATATGCGGCAGTTCATCAACGGTGAAAGCAACATTACCCGTCCATGCATGGGATATGCGGATTCCTTTTAACTGCGGAAACCGATCGGTCATGAAGCGATGCAATATTTCGGCGGCTTCGTTGAGTTCAATCGGCGAAAATTTAGCCCGTCCGCCAAAAATAAGCCGTTTACGATCCGGCGAAAGGCGATAATAGGTTAAAACGCGCCGCGTATCGGCGATTGAACGGTTTTTCGGGCTTATAGCGTCCGCTAGTCCTGCAGGTAATTCTTCGGTTGCGATCAGATAGGATCCAACCGGAACCACCCGTCGCTTCAATCCCAAATTCAGGTCGCCCGTATAGCCATTGGTGGCGATAATAACTTCTTTGGCATCGATGGATCCGCGCTTCGTATCGACTCGCCATCCACGCTCCGTTTCGGAAAGTTTTTCGGCCGGAGTCAGTGACGCAATTGTAATTCCCAGTCGCTGAGCGAGTTCAAGAAGCCCCTTAAAATAAAGGGCAGGATGAAGATGGGCCGCCCGTTCAATAACAAGGCCGCCGCGGTAATAGCTTGAGCCAATTTCATTATGCTGATCGGAGGGCGGCACAAGATAGGCTTCAGCCTTTGCGTGACGGTTAAGCATATCAATCTTTTTCGACATGCCCGCGAAGTGTTGATCGCACCATGCGCCCAAAAAATAACCTGAGCGCGTCCAGCCACACTCGATTTTTTCTCGATCGATGAAGTCTTCGATATGGGTAAACGCTTCAGCCGCGTCGTGCAAAAAGGGCGCCGCTTGTTCAGGACGCAGCGCTTTGGCAATGTAGCCCTTGCCCACATTCACACCACCGGAGACCATGCCGCCATTGCGCGTCGAGCCGCCAAACCCCGGCTCATTGGCGTCGAGCACCAGACATTCAATGCCGCTGCGGGTGAGTTCGATGGCGGCGGATAGGCCCGTATAGCCTGCACCGACAATGACCACGTCAACCCGCTTTCTCAACTCCTGAAACACAAGGGGCGTGGGCGCAAAGGCATTCCACCAATATGGTCGTCTTTCGAAATCGGCGGCGAAGATTTGTGGTTTCATTGTCATCGGTTCAACCGCCCCTGTTCGTGAAGCACCTTAGTATTTAGAGCGTAGGCGTGAGACTGTATCGCTCGACGATGGTTGCCACGCCGTACAAAGCGCTCGGAAATGAAGAGAGCGCCGAAGGATACCAACACAGCTAATCCGGCAAGTCGAAGCGCAGGTATTTCACCACTTGGACTTTGAATGTAAGCATAAATCGCCGACGGTAAGGTTTGTGTTTCACCGGGAATATTAGAAACGAAGGTAATCGTAGCGCCAAATTCACCTAGGGCTTTTGCGAAACCTAGGACGGCGCCTGCTAGTATTCCAGGATATGACAAAGGCAAGGTTATTGAAAGAAAAACATCGATGCCGGTTGCACCCAATCCCCGTGCAGCCATTTCCAATTGATCATCCACCGCTTCAATCGACAGGCGAATGGACCGCACCAAAAGCGGAAATGCCATAATGCCAGCAGCTAGCGCCGCTCCTGTCCAACGAAAAGCGAATCTGATTCCGCAGCAGTTTTCGATGGCGGCCCCGATGAAACTTGTTCGACCGAAGATTAAAAGCAAATAATAGCCGGTTACGACGGGAGGTAAGACAAGCGGTAGGTGAACAACAACGTTGAGCAGGCTATGGCCGGGAAATCGCCATTTTGCTAAAGCGTAAGAACACATGATTGCCGGCGGAACAGCGCCGATAACGGCAATGAGAGCCACTTTAAGACTTAAAAATAGCGCGGATAATTCGGAGGGGGATAAAGGTTCAAACAATTAAGACGACCAAGTTCTGCATTGCCATACTCTTGTCTGCACTGGGCTACGTTCTGTTCGCTTCTGCAGCCCACTGCAAGCAAAGTTAAGAGATGGAAATAAAACATGGCTGTCAAGCATGGATCACCGGACTTCTGCCATCCTTCGGCCTCAGGCGCTTTTGAAGTCGATTTTAGGCGGCCAACGGCTTAATCACCTGACCCGAGGAAAGCACGGGGCCATGAATGTTAACGGACTTTTTAATATTGCATAAGGCCTGTTCGCTGATATCAAATAGTCCTCCATAAGTCATAAATGAACCAATACGGGTTGGCTTCCCGATGATTTCGGGCTGGTATTGCGCATAGCGAAAAATACGGATCATCCGCGCATCAAATACTCCGACCACGTGGGTGAGACCAATGATCAAGCCCGCTTCGACGATTCCGGCGATCAGCTCGCCCGTTGCATAGTTGATCATATGCCCCGCGGTCGGCTTATCGTATCCTTTATCGATGGAAAACCGCGAACATTCCCAAATGGTAGGGCTCTCGATCGGATAATGATCGGCTACGAGTTGCGGAAAAATATTCCGCAACATGTGGGGTGATGTTGTTTTGAGTAATCTCACCGAACCACGAACACGGTCCGTCTTTTCATCGATCGAAAGGAGGTAAACCGGATCTAATTCATCAAACTGATCGTATTCGAAGCCATTTTCATTCCTGACTTCCCAATGTAAGCGGTGATAAAAAACCTCCGCCCGAATGCGATGCATGCAATTAAAATAAGTTGAGAAGTGGTGGCGGTCGGCATTGGTAAGAGCAATGATCACGAGAAAACTCCCTCAAAATGGATGGGGAGTATCCATATCCGATGAATATCGCTGCGTAATCTGTCGTACTTGTCAGTTTTATTGGTAAGAAGGATGTGTTATCGTGGATGTTTTATAAAATTGAAGTAAACACCTTTAGCAACGGCATGCGCCATGTTGGTACAATCCAACTTTTCGATAATGGTACTAATATGAAATCTCACACCTCTCTTTGTGATGTTTAAGATTAGGCCTATTTCTTCGGCAGTTTTTCCACATGCCGCCCAATATAAAACTTCCAATTCCCGATGGGACAGATCGTAATTAAGCCTTGAAATATCGGCCGTTATGAGAGCTGCTTGATGAAAATGGGTAGCAATAACCTGAAAATCTCTCAAATATTGCCGCTTGAAGGCCAGCCAATCGCGCTCATTTTCATTCGAGGTTAAACTGAACATTGAAATGTCACCATGGCGGCCACGAACGGGAATTGAAATCCCGTGCTCACCAACGCCTGCTTCCTGAGCTTCCGCGAAGAATTTTCTCAGCCGGATTGTGTTAAGATCAAATGATTGCCAATCGATGGGTAGGACCGCTTTGGGAATTATTTTTAAGACCGGGTCCAAAGCGAAATAATTCTTTTGACGGTATTCCTTGATCCAGTCTTCTTGATAGGTTGTCGCGACAATGGGGGTATCTACCGTAACCTCTCCCATTTTAAAGCCTGCATAGGAAAGATTTTTTAAGCCATAGTAATTTTTTATTTCTTTAAGCGCTGACATTAAATCAAAATTTTTCTTTACGTTATCAATGCGATCAATAATAGAATATAAATTATCTTCTTCAAAATGAGTGTTTAATTTTTTATATACATATTAAATACCTCATATGAGATTGATGTATTTTAATTAATTCGCCAATTTTTATTAAAATTTTATATTACGTTACGGAATTATCCACAATT
>CAIUPE010000013.1 GCA_903900975.1 uncultured Hyphomicrobiales bacterium
CCCCGGAGGCTCTGCAATGGCCGGCTTCGCAACCTGGACCAGCTTCGCCGGCCACGCCAGCAATAGCGCCAAGGCCGACGTTGAATTAACATAGCAACTGGATCACCCAATGGGGGCCGGCCACGTAGAGGCTGTGAAGTTACCTAAACCCCTCAATGGGCTATCCTCTTGAAAGGGCAGGCGCATCAATTTACAGAAGAGTTACCGCTTCAACATTTCCCTCAGACCAATGCCGTTTTGTTGAGCTCAGGCATTGATCGTCTTTGTTGGATCTATCTCGAAACTCTAACACTTCAAAGAGACGGACAATCTTAGAACGGTAGGCGCACACTAGCCTTGCCGGACCATGTCTTGTAGGTGGCACCCAGACCGCCATACTCACCATCCAGCGCAACGGTCCAGTTTCCCGGAGCCTTAACAGAAAGCCCCGCTGTTCCGCGTCCCGCCCAGCCTTTGCCGATGGAACCAACGGTCGTGCCGGTCGGCAATGCGTTGTCTGTCTGGAAGCGCCAGTCTGCGTAGAGGCCGAGTGACGGTGTCAAAGACCAGCCATTAATATCATCAAACGTGCGGCCAATCTTCGAGCCGAGGGCTGTGCGTCCCACGGAGAAGTCACGGGTTGCTTGAGCCGTCCCGGTGCTGTCCGTCCAGGCTCCCTGATGCTCCCAGAGGATAAAGAGCTTGGCGGACGGTTCGAGATTGTAAACGTCAACCTTGTAATTGCCGGTCAGGCCTGTCGAGACCAACACACGGTTGCCGCTAAAGGACCCTGAGGCTCCCGCTGCGGAGACATTGTAGTTGAGCCGCGAGAAAGCCACGGCGGCGTCAAAGCGCAGATTACCCAAGAAGCGTTGCGCAAAGTAGCTACCGATGGTCCCGCCTTCGCCATTGAGTGATCCGCCGAGGTTTGGAACCTTGAAGCTGGCATTCTCATAGCCAGCAAAGGCACCAACCAGCGTGTCAGGCGTGATCTTGTAGCCGATGCCAGCATTCAGGTTGACCTGCGTCCCCCGCAGATTGTTGCCATTGCCGTTGGTGTCGTTGCCGCTGAACCCTGAGGCCCGCACCGAGGCCCATGCGCTCCAGAACCGCTGCTCAACGATGGGGGCCTTCGTGAAGATCGGCCCTTTCCTCTTGGGGTCTTCTGCGTAAGCCAGGGCAGAGAAAGCTTCATTGGCCTGAATGGCAATGCTCGAAGGCTCAACGGGTGCGAAGTTCAGGAACCCACCTGCTGAGCCAATGGATGTTGGTGTGCTGCCAGGGTTGAAGCCTTCATTCGTTGCGGTATCGAGAGCCGACGAAATCGCTTCACCCGATGCAACTGCAATGACGGGCGTCAGGCTGACTTGAAGAGAGCGGAGTTGTTGACTTGCTGTGGGGCCTGCTGAGCCAAGCGATGTGATGCTGTACGAAGCGCCGCCTTCGTTAGCAGTACCTGTAAAGAGATAGTTCGTACCGGCGTATGTGTAGGTGAAGGACAATGATGCTGTAAGATTTTGCACGGTCGGACCAGGTCCCGTTTGAGCTCCAATTACAACATTCGATACGCCACAGACACTAAATTCCGCTGGCGAAATGTTCGTAATGGTACTAATCCGACCAAACACGTAAATGGAGCCGCCGCTTGAGTGACGACTTGCGTTCTCAATATACACCAATCCAACATAACCCTGCAAAAGCAGATAATTGCTACAACTCCCAATCGGCACAATTAGGTAGGCACCAGAGTTAGAGCTAACTTGCGCTGATGCTGAGCCGATGAAACCGAGCCCTGCAGCATTGCCAAAGAACGCGATCAGCACCAACGCAAATGAAGCTTGGAGAGATTTACGAGCCAAGGCACGTCTTGCCGAAAGCGCGGTAGATCCTGTCGCCATCAAAGTCGAAAGCCCGAAGACGACCGCTTGCAGAACCTTGAACAATCGCTTTCCGACAACACGCTCTAACAGGGCATTTTTGTTCGCAGGCGAAACGAGCAAGTCAGCTTGAAATACCATGATGCAATTACCCGACAGAATCATCCCAATAATCCTCAGGCTTACGCATTGGCGAGCTTTGCTGAAAGGCGCCCTAGACCTTCAGATGCTAGTTTCGCGACAGCAGCGGAATCAATCGAGCGCTTGCGGCCCTTGTAGACGCCTTCAGCTTTTGCCTTCGCGATGCCCTCAAGCTGACGCTCTTTCCGAAGGTTCGTCTCAAACTCAGCAAAGACCCCTAGCATGTCGAGGAAGGCTTTCCCCGCCGCCGTGCCAGTATCGATGGGCTGCTCAGTCGCTTTGAGGTTAGCGCCCTTCGCCTTGAGTTCCCGTACGATGTCTTGAAGGTCACCTATAGACCGCGCGAGGCGATCCACACGCGTCACCATCAACGTGTCGCCTGGGCGGATGAAATCGAGCAAGGTTCGAAGCTCATCTCGACCTGCTCGCGAAGTCCCACTCTGTTTCTCAGCCCGGATGATCTCGCATCCAGCAGCACTTAGCGCGGCCTCTTGAAGAGCCAAGCTCTGGCCCATGGAACTCACACGTGCGTAACCGTAGATCGTTGCCATGGCCGAACCTCATGTCTCATTAGGATCTAGAGAGTACAGCGGTAGTGTCTCTTAATCCGACATTCCCCAGATGGCCGGCCCACCCGGCCGTCTGAGAGGTAGTCTACTCGCCGTCCGACGGCCTTTGCAACGCCGAAAGCGCCGGGACGGCGCCCGCGGCCAGCGCCACCGGCCAGTGATTGCCGTCCGGCCGGAGATTCTGCTGGGTCGAGCGACAAATGAACGCAGTTGCCCTGCCGACAGTCAACGCAGGCAGTGACTGCGGCGCTCAGCATCGTGCGGGCGGCAGCGGACGCAGCGCCGCAATGGCGTCGAGGATATGCTGGAACAATCCGCGCGAGACCATGACTTCGGCCATCTGAAACGTGATCGATCGCCCGTGCCTGACGATCTTGGCGCCGATCTTGACCAGTCGGTCCCGCAAGGTGGTCATCGACCAATGGCTGACTGCCTCGGGCAAGGTCAGGGTGCGCAGGAAGTTGGCGAGATTGTAGGCCAGGGCATGCAGTTGCAGCCGCACCGCGTTCGCGGCGAAGCGGTGGCAGGACAGGCGGGTCCACACGATCGCGTTCTTGCCCTCCTTGATGTGCTGCTCCGCCGTGCCCCGCTGATTGTAGAACAGCGTCACCCGTTCCGGCGGACGGGTCATGTTGGTCACAATGAAGCCGACGCGCGGATACAATTCGCCGGCGTGCCACTCGACCTTCGCCACCACCCGGCGGGATTTGCTCCATGATGCCGCCTGGTAGCTGAAGCTGGCGTAATAACGGCGGACATCACGCGGCGGGCGTCCCACCGGGCGCTTCAGCAGCCACCCGATCCGCTCCTGAAGGACGGCATTGGCGGGCAGCCGGATCGTATATTTGTAGCCCTCGGCTTCCAGGAACTCATAGATACCAGGATTGGCGTAGCCGGCATCAGAGCTGGCCCCGGTCGTCTGAACAGTTTCCCGCTAGGGATAAGTGGACTCCGCCGAGGTTGTAGGGATTGCCGATGATTTGTTGCGACGCAGGAAGGGCGTAGCCCGACCGGAGTTGCAA
>CAIUPE010000014.1 GCA_903900975.1 uncultured Hyphomicrobiales bacterium
CCTCAAAGCCTTCTTCGAAAAACTCGTCGCAACCGGAAAGCCAAAAATGGTCGCACTAACCGCTCTCATGCGAAAAATTATCGTCATCGCAAATGCACGATTGAAAGAATTGAATCTTCAATCAACATGGTAGATGACGGAAATATTATTGCGCTTTCTTAAACGGCTCCATGCCCAGCCTTGCCAAGCCGTCGACTTCTTCGTTTTCCAGATGTCCGGCGTGGCCTTTGACCCAGTGGAACGTCACGTCATGGCGTTGCACGGCTTCGTCGAGGCGTTGCCATAGGTCGACGTTTTTAACTGGTTTTTTATCAGCCGTTTTCCAGCCATTGCGTTTCCAGCCGTGCAGCCATTGCGAGATGCCTTGTTTGACATATTGGCTATCGGTCCACAGATCGACCACGCAGGGGCGCTTTAAACTTTCAAGCCCCATGATGGCGGCCATCAATTCCATGCGGTTATTGGTGGTGAGCTCTTCCCCGCCGCACAGCGTTTTGCGGGCTTCGCCATAGAGCATCAAGACGCCCCAGCCGCCCGGACCCGGATTGCCCGAACACGCACCATCCGTGAACAAAGTCACGCGGTTGGTCGATGGCGCCTCGCTCATGCCTCGTAGCCGTAATCACTGGCTTTTTGGGAGGATTGGAAGAAGCGTAGTTTTTTATAATATTCGAGCGGGTCTTTGGGCTTAACCAAAGCGCCGGGGGGAACGTTCAGCCAGTCCACCAGCCGCGTCAGCATAAAGCGCAAGGCGGCACCGCGGCAGAGCACCGGCAGCGCTTCGATTTCCTCAGTACTCAAAGGCCTGATGGCGCGGTAGCCCGCTATCATCGCGCGGCCTTTGGTGAGGTTGAACGAGCCGTCTTTCTCAAAACACCAAGCGTTCAAGCCGATTGCCAGATCATAGGCCAGAAAATCGGTGCAAGCGAAATAGAAGTCGATCAGGCCTGAAAGCTCGCCCCTCAGGAAGAACACATTATCGGGAAACAGATCGGCATGGATGACGCCGCTCGGCAAATGTTTGGGCCAGTTCTGCTCCAGCTCCTCAAGCGCTGCTCGGGTAGCTGTATCCAAGCCCGGCGTGACGGTGTCGGCCCGTTCGCGCGCCGCTTCATAGAGCGGTCGCCAACCATGGACGGTGAGGGCATTGACACGCGTGCCTTTGAAATCGGCGCCCGCAAGATGAAGCTTGGCGAGTGCTCCGCCAACGGCTGCGCAATGCTGCACGGTTGCGCTTTGAACGCCTACGCCTTCTAAGAAGGTGACAATGGCGGCGGGTCTACCCGCCAGCGTGCCGAGTGCCTCGCCCTTGCGGTTGCGGACCGGCTGCGGGCAGGTAATGCCGCGCTCGGCGAGATGTTCCATCAAATCGATAAAGAAGGGCAGGTCTTCTGCCTTCACCCGCTTCTCGTAAAGCGTCAGGATGAAATAGCCCGCGTCCGTATGGAGCAGAAAATTGGAATTCTCCACCCCTTCCGCAATGCCTTTGAGCGCCAGCACGCCGCCAATGTCATAACTTGCGATGAAGCGGGCAAGCTCGTCATCCGGTACTTCGGTGTATACAGCCACGTTAGTGCTCCGATGGTTTTTCGCGCAATTCGCGCGGTAACGGGAAAAAGACACTCTCATCGGCGGTGGTGACGGTTTCTACCGTTGTCGCAAAACGCGCCGAGAAGGCGTCGATGATTTCTTCAACCAGAATATCGGGGGCGGACGCGCCCGCCGTGATGCCGATGGTGCGGATTGCACCAAGTTCCGACCAGTCGATATCGGCAGAGCGGTTGATCAGACGCGCAATTGGCGTGCCCTCGCGCTCGGCGACTTCGCGCAGGCGCTGGGAATTGGAGGAGTTGAAGGAGCCCACGACAAACACGGCATCGCAGCGGCTCGCCACTTTCTTGACCGCTTCCTGCCGATTGGTGGTGGCGTAGCAGATGTCTTCTTTATGCGGGCCGACAATGGCGGGGAATTTTGCCTTCAGCGCCTCGACGATTTCGTGCGTGTCATCGACCGATAGCGTCGTTTGCGTGACATAAGCGAGGGTGTCTTTGTCCACGCCTTCAAGTAGAGCGACATCGGCCAGCGTTTCAACAAGGCGGACGGCGCCTTCGGGCAATTGGCCCATGGTGCCAACCACTTCCGGATGACCGGAATGGCCAACCAGCAAAATGGTGCGGCCACGCTTAAAATGGATTTCTGCTTCGCGATGCACTTTGGTGACCAGCGGGCAGGTGGCATCAATCGCCAGAAAATTCCGCTTGGCGGCTGCCTCGGGCACCGATTTAGGCACGCCATGGGCGGAGAAGATCACGGGGGCGGTGGTGTCAGGGATTTGGTCCAGTTCTTCGACGAAGATCGCGCCTTTGCGCTTTAAATCATCGACCACGAAGCGGTTATGCACAATCTCGTGGCGGACATAGACCGGTGCGCCATAGGTTCTGAGCGCGGTCTCCACCACGTCAATCGCCCGCACCACCCCGGCGCAAAAGCCGCGTGGCGCACAGAGCAGAATGGTCAAAGGCGGCTTATTGGTCATCAGCGAGGCGCAATTCCGGTATTTCGATCTTGCCTGTTTGTGTCTGCGGCGCGACAAGAGGTCAAGCGATGAGGTTCTCGGTTTTCAGGAAATAACAGTCAAATGGGCATTGCCTGCGTTATTTTTGATATGGACGACGTGCTGTGTGATTACCACGTCGACACACGCATCGCGCATTTGGCCGAAGTTTCGGGGCGTAGCGTGGATTTTGTTCGCCGCGCGGTGTGGGAAACGGATTTTCTGGACCGCTCTGATCGCGGTGAATTTTCAGCCTCGGATTATTTGACGGAATTTGGGCGGATATTGGGCTATCCGCTCTCGAGGGCGGAGTGGGTAGCGGCAAGAAAAGCAGCGATGCCCGTGTTTCCCGATATGTTGGCGCTGGTTAAAGCTCTCAAACAACGGATGCCGGTGGCGTTGTTGACCAATAATGACCATCTGGTCGCCGAGACCATCGGGGAGCTTTTTCCGGAAATTGTGCCGCTTTTCGGCGATCGTCTCTTCGTATCCGCGTCCTTTGGTCTAGCCAAGCCTGATCCAGCCTGTTTTGTCGCCTGTTGCGAGGCCATCGGCGTATTGCCGCATCAGGCCTTTTTTACCGATGATCGTGCAGAGAATATCATGGGCGCCGAACAGGCAGGACTTTCAGGACATGTATTTTCGGGCAAGGCAGGATTGATGACGGCGCTAGAGGCCATGGGCGTGCGGGTCTGAGCTGCTTTTCTCTTCGCCTATCGCTCAGGGAGCGATAGAGTGCATCGAATAGAATCACGCGAAAGTTGCCCCATGAATGATACGGCCGTTAAGCCTGCCCCCGCACAAGCGGTGGTTGGAAAATTCACCACGGGTTCGATCATGCGCCATGTGGTGGTGATGTCTGCATCGGGCGCAGTTGGCCTGATTGCGATTTTCGCAGTCGATTTGTTGTCGCTGCTCTATATTTCCTGGCTCGGGAACATCAATTTTACGGCAGGCGTGGGCTACGCAACGGCGGTGATGTTTTTCTCTACCTCCACCAATGTGGGCTTGATGATTGGCCTTTCGGCGCTGGTTTCGCGAGCCTTGGGAGCGGGCGAGCGCGAGCGGGCGCGGCGTATGGCGGGTACGGCAACGGTTACATCGGTCATCGCCTCCGCCTTGGTCGCGGCTTTTATCATGTTGGTGTTGCATCCGATGCTGACGATGATGGGAGCCACGGGCGACACGCATGAGGTCGCCTATCGGTTCTTGATGATTGCGATGCCCTCGAATGTGTTGCTCGGCTTAGGCATGTCACTCTCGGGCGTATTGCGCTCGGTGGGTGATGCAAAGCGCTCGATGTGGGTTACGCTATCGGGTGGCATCGCCTCGGTGTTCATTGACCCGATTTTGATTTTTGGTTTGGGGTTGGGCACCAACGGAGCGGCGGTGGCAACCATTATCTCGCGTTTGGTGTTTTGCACGATGGGCTATATCGGCGCGGTTCGGGTGCATGATCTTGTTAGACCGCCAAAGCCGCTTGAAGTGGTTGAGGATTTCAAGCCGCTTTCTAGCATTGCCTTTGCGGCCGTGTTGACCAATCTCGCAGCTCCCGTCGCGGGCGCATTTATGACGGCGGTGCTGGCTCCCTATGGCGATGAGGCGATTGCGGCCAACGCCATTATCACCCGGTTAGTGCCGGTAGCGTTCGGCTTCGTTTTTGCGCTTTCGGGCGCTGTCGGGCCGATCATTGGCCAAAATCTCGGCGCTCGGAACATCGACCGTGTCAGGCGGACGCTGGCCGATAGTCTGGTAGTGACAGCCGCAGCGGTGGTTCTGGCTTGGATTGTTCTAGCGCTGGCCCGTAATGGAATTTCCTATCTCTTTCATGCCAAGGACGGCACGGCCGATCTGGTCTCGTTCTTCTGCCTCATCTTGGCGGGAACGTGGATTTTTCACGGGGCGTTGTTCGTCGCTAATGCCTCGTTCAATAATCTTGGCGCGCCCGCGATGGCTACAGCGTTCAATTGGGGTAAATCAACAATTGGCACCATACCGTTCGCATTGGTTGGTGTGCAGCTGGGCGGCGTGAAAGGGGCCTTGATCGGACAAGGGATTGGCGCGTTGTTGTTTGGTATCGGCGGTGTCTATGCTGCTTTCCGTCTTGTTGCCGTGATCGAGCGCCGATGGGATGCAGAACAGCGTTAAAAAGGGAGTATCGCGTTCATGATGACCTATCAGGAATGGATTAAAATCATCGAAGGCAGTGAGGCCATGCGGACCGTTGGCAAGCGCTTCGGCCTTGATGACATGATGCTGCGTAAGGGAATTGAAGCCTTGATGCCTGCGGCCTTTATGGGGGCGATGCCATCCACGCCAAGCTTCAGCTTTCCGTCCATGCCATCGTTTGCACAGAGCAAACCGAACCCATTTCAGGCCGTGTTTGAAAGCAAAGAGGCCAAGGATGCTGTTGTTCGCCAAGCTGAGATGATTTCGGGTGTTAACAAAACGGTACTCGAAGACATGATGCCCGCTTTAGCAACCGCGATTGCCAACGGGTTGGATCGGCTTAAATCAAGCGAAGGAACGATCGAAAGCGGACCTGCTCAGGACATGGGCACGGCCATTGGCGGCATGATGGCAGCGATGATGGGGCTAACACCCGAGAAGCCGAAGCCGCCTGTTTTAGACCCAGCCGAACAAAGTATGGAAATGTTCCAAACTTGGATCAAAGCGGGGCAATCCGTTCAGTCGGATTATATGAAGGCCATGCAGGCAGCAATGGGCAAAGACAAGGCATCTTAAGGCGAGACCGCTAGTGCCGCGACCGAGACGGCATCACGGTTTTCGATCAACATATGGGTGATCTGAATCAGCGAACCCATAATCACGCCGAGGAGAATGACGGACAGCACCGCGTGCTGCATCGCCGTCGAATTATCCAAATGTTCGCCCGATTTCTGTTTTTTGTCCATGCCGATTTACCCATTCATTTTCTCGCGGAGAATGTGGCGTCCGGCCGGTTAATCCTTGCACAACAGAATGATTAAAACGCGAGATTCCCCATCTCAATCGCGCGTTATGGTGAATGGAAGTTTAGGATTGGCGTGATGGGCCTCGCAAAACGATAAAATTTCCGATCAAGACGAATCCCAAGCCTATCACCGCAGGGATGGTCCATTGATATCCCTCTAGTAGCGTTGAGAGCGCCAAAGCGATGACCGGAAACAGGACCGTTGAATAGCCAGCCCGCGCGGCACCAATCCTTCCTAAAAGCGTCAGGTAACAGGAGAATGCCACGACCGAACCAAAAAAAGAGAGGAAGACGAGCGCGCTCCAATAAGGCACCGTCCATGCCATTGTCAGCGGCTTTCGTTCGATCAGAAGAACGATCAACAACGACAATTCGCCGTACACCATTCCCCAGACGGTCGACGATAGGACGGACACGTTTCGGCGCTGGACGGAGGCAGCCACGACATTGCCGACGCAAAAACATAACGTGCCGAACAGCGATAATCCGAGCCCGATTGAGGCCCGATAGTCAAAGGTCTGACCGATGATTTGCGGTGCAAACATCAAGCCGCTGCCCATCGCCCCGATCATGCCACCAAGAGCTAGCTTGCCACTTGGCCAGCGCCGCGTCAGCGCCGAACCGATCAACAAATTGACGATGCTGGCTAGCGAGAAAATGACAGCCAAAAGACCGGAGGGCGTGGTCAGGCCGCCATAATAGAAAAAGACGAAATTGCCGGAAAACAACAGCGCGCCAAGCACCGCAAATCGGAGATGCAGGGCGAACGGAAAAGCCAGCGGTTCTCGCTTTACGAGCGCCCATACCAGCATAAAGGACAACGCCAATGCAAAGCGCCAGAATACAGAGACTTCCGGTTCAACCGCGCCCAGTTGCATTCGGAGCGCAATCCAAGACGAGCCCCATATAAGCACGACGGTGCCATAGAGTAGGTAATCAAGCCGCGTCATGATGGCTGGTAACGGTGATTTCTGAGATATCATAAGATCAACGATAGGCGCGCGCTTTAAACACCGGAGTTACGCTGTTTTTCCAGTCGCCGCGATAGTGTTCCAGCAACAGATCGGATTGGGTTTTGCCCGTTTCGACGATGTTGTCGAGGGGTTCTAGAAACACCGTCTCATCCGTGCCATCGACCGAACGTCGAGCCCGACGTTCCAGACCGTATCGGGCAATATTCAGAATTTCACCTGCTATATCGCGGATCGAGTGACGGCGAATACTTGTCTTTAATCCGTCGCGTGGCACATCACGGCGCATGATGTGGCGTTCTTCTTCGGTCCAGCCCTTCACCACATCCCATGCGGCATCAAGCGCCGTGTCATCATAGAGCAGGCCGACCCAGAGGGCAGGGAGTGCATTAAGCATCGGTACGGGGCCGGCGTCGGCGCCGCGCATCTCAAGATATTTTTTAAGACGTACTTCAGGGAAAAGCGTGGAAAGATGGTTCACCCAATCGGATAAAAACGGCTTCTCGCCCGGCAAAGCAGGATGCTCGCCCGCCATCAGGTCCCGAAAGGATGAGCCTGCGACATCGATATAGTCATCACCGCGCTTGATGAAATACATGGGCACATCGAGGGCCCATTCAACATAGCGGTCAAAGCTCATGCCACTTTCGAAGGCAAACGGGATCATGCCACTGCGCTGGTTGTCGGTATCAAGCCAGATATGCGAGCGCTTCGATTGGAATCCATTGGGCTCACCCTCGGTGAAGGGCGAATTGGCAAACAAAGCGGTAGCCATCGGCTGCAGGGCCAAGGATGTCCGCAATTTTTTGACCATGTCCGATTCGGAAGCAAAATCGAGATTCACCTGCACCGTAGAGGTGCGGTACATCATATCCAGGCCACGCGTGCCTACTTTCGGCATATAACGCGTCATAATGGCATAGCGCCCCTTCGGCATGACGGGAGTTTCGTCCAGTGTCCAAAGCGGGCTCGAGCCGAGGGCCAGAAATTTTATGTCCAATTCATCGCCCACTTCCAGGGCGCATTGCAGGTGTTCGTCGAGTTCCTTGGCGGTTTGGTGTAGATTTTCAACCGCCGCGCCCGACAATTCAAATTGGCCGCCCGGTTCCAGCGAAATCGCGCCGCCGCCTTTGGCATCAAACAGTCCAATGATCTTGTCACGGTCGTAAATTGGATCCCAGCCTAAGCGTTCCTGCATGCCTTTGAGCAGGGCTTCGATGCCGCGCCCGCCTTCATAGGGTACGGGGGCGTTGCTTGTCGGCCGGAACGGAAATTTTTCATGCTCGGTGCCGATCCTGAAACGATCACGCGGCTTTGAGCCACCTTCGAGATAGGTGACCAGCTCGTCGCGGCTTTCAATCGGGGTCGTGTCAGAAATATCGCGGGCCATTAGCTCTCTCAATGATCCGTTCGCGAACCGCGAAACGGGGAAGGCGGTCAATACGGGCGTTGTATCAGAGTGGCAATCCGTTCATACGCCAATCGCCTAAAACAGCTTGCACCAATGCAAGCGCTGCAACGCCCGCTGTATCGGCACGTAAAATGCGCGGACCAAGCGACAAGCGTATGACGGACGGTAGTTTGAGCAGCAAGTCGCGTTCTTCCGTCGAAAAACCGCCTTCCGGACCGATGAGAACGGCCAGTGGCCCCCGTGGTGTCGCTTGCAACGCTGCGATTGGATTTTGCTGCTCCGCGCGCTCGTCGCAAAAAATCAGGGTCCGGGAAGGGGCCCATCGGGCGAGCAGGGCGTCAAGCTTGATCTCGGGTGCGAGTTCGGGAACACGCAGAACGCCGCATTGCTCTGCCGCCTCGATCATATTGGCATTCATACGCTCGATATTGAGACGGGCATGCTGGGTGTGGCGTGTGATAACGGGAATGAGCCGGCTTGCGCCCATCTCCACGGCCTTTTGCACAATATAGTCGAGCCGTCCGGCTTTGATGGGTGCAAAAAGATAGTCCAGATCTGTGAAGGCTGGTTGCGTTCTGGTTTGACGGATAACGTCAAGCATTGCAGCTTTTCGGTCTGCTTTGCCGAGTTTGCCGAGCCATTCGCCTTGCCGCCCGTTAAACACAAGCACGGAATCGCCTTCAGAAAACCGCAAAACTGTGACAAGGTAATGGCTGGCTTCGCGGCTGAGTATCAGCGGGGTGGATGCCGACAAATCATTGGCGACAAAAAGGCGTTGTGTTCTGTGATCGTAATCAGGCAAGGATTGGCTCCGGCTGGTGGGGAAGGTCACGAACGCCCCCTAAGGTTAGGCCCAATAGCATAGCTCGGCAAAGGTTTAGAAGCTCAAATGGTTGATCTTGATAGGGCGAAACTGATAGGGAACTGAGCTATGAACGAATCAAACGCTTTTCTTCGCTTGCTTGGCTTTCGCATCTCTGGTCTTGCGCTCGGCGGTGTAATTCTGACAACGGTTTTGGTTAGCCTTTCGGCAGCGCCATCAGCTCGGGCCGCCGAGGATGCCTGTGTGGCACTAAACAAGCTGCTGGGCGAACGCATTAAAATGATCCAGCACGTTCAATCCTATAAAGATAAGCGACCGACGGCGGATGAAGCGTGCACTTCCTTCACGCAGCTTGCCAAACTGAAT
This sequence comes from uncultured Hyphomicrobiales bacterium, assembly GCA_903900975.1. Taxonomy (GTDB): domain Bacteria; phylum Pseudomonadota; class Alphaproteobacteria; order Rhizobiales; family Beijerinckiaceae; genus CAIUPE01. Next base: position 9,100 of record CAIUPE010000014.1, read on the forward strand.
GTCTCGTCGGTGACGGCCGTTGAGCGCGATGGGACATGGTGCCGTGCGCCGGAAGGCTTTGCCGATAATTTAAAAACTCAACAGGCCCAGATAGAGGCGGCTAAGACAGGCGCATGCAAAGCTGCTGCTGAGCAGAAGAAGGCGCAAGCCAGTGGCGCGGGTGCCCCGCAAGGACCACTCGGCGGGACTGGCGATGTCCTCGGCGGGCCAATGAAATTGCCGCAAGGCGCGCTTTGAGCGATGATGCAGGCGTCAGAGGCTTCTGTTCCTGATGCTCGACGCGGTAATTGGGTTGATACGAAAGCTCCGGTTTGGGCTCGCCCCTATTTGCGTTTGGCGCGGATTGACCGTCCCATCGGTTGGTGGTTGCTTTTACTGCCCTGTTGGTGGTCGACGGCCTTAGCCGCGAATAAGGCAGGACTTGCCTATCCTGATCCTGTCTTACTCATGCTGTTTTTTGTTGGTGCGGTCGCGATGCGAGGTGCCGGCTCAACATACAACGATATTGTCGATCGCAATCTTGACCGCAAAGTGGAACGAACTCGAAACCGGCCAATGGCGAGTGGTAAGGTAAGTGTGCGGTCGGGTTCGCTGTTTTGTGCGCTGCAATGCCTCGTCGGTTTTGGGGTGCTGGCTTCCTTGAACCATTTCTCGGTGATCTTGGGATTATGCTCTATTCTGCCGGTGCTGGCCTATCCGTTCATGAAGCGGGTTACCTCCTGGCCGCAAGCTGTCCTTGGATTGGCGTTTTCTTGGGGTGCCTTGATGGGTTGGGCAGCGGTATTTGGCTCGCTCGATTGGCCGGCGATGGCTCTCTATGGTGCTGCAATATGTTGGACGATGGGGTACGACACCATCTACGCCATCCAAGATATCGAGGATGATGTGTTAGCTGGAATTAAATCAACGGCGCTTATGTTTGGAAAGGCCACGCCGATGGCGGTAGGCGGATTTTACGGTGTGGCAGTAGGTTTTTTGTTCTTAGCCTTTTGGACGGCGAACACGAGTCTCTTCAGCTATGTTGGGCTTGGTGTGTTTGCCCTTCACCTTGGTCGTCAAGTCTTTCGTATCGATTTGTCCGATGGCCGGTCGGCCTTGGCTATTTTTCAATCGAACCGTAATGCTGGATTTATCCTATTCTTAGGGGTTGCGCTTGATGCTGCAGTGCGGCATTTCGGGGGGTGAGTGATTTTTATCGTCAAAAGTGAATTGGAAATCAGCCATGGCCAACCTTCAAAAGACGACTGAAAGCGAGCAACTACTTCATCTTGTTTTTGGTGGCGAATTGGTCGACCTCGATAAGGTGACCTTTAACGATCTTGGAAAGCTCGACATTGTCGGGATTTTCCCTAATTATGCGACGGCACAGGCGGCATGGAAGTCCAAGGCGCAATCCACCGTCGATAATGCACAGATGCGGTATTTTATTGTTCATCTTCATCGCTTGCTGGAACCCCAGGGCGGTGCCCACTCGTGATCTAAGAAAAAAGTATTTAAATAAACGATGCTGAAAGCCTTTACCCGATTACCTGCCGTCCAAGCATTCATCGGTGTGCTGCTATCGGGCTATCTGAAATTTGTTCGTCTTACGACGCGCTTCGATTATGAACCCGCCGATCTTGTGGACCGGATGAAGGCAGACACGCCTTTCATTTGCACCATTTGGCATGGGCAAAATTTTATGTTGCCGCTCGTCATGTGGAAAGGCGCGCCTGTTTCCGTCATGATCACCCGCCATGGGGACGGCGAAGCCATCGCAGTCGCTTGTAAAAAGCTCGGTATCAAGGCCATACGCGCTTCGGGCGGTGATGGACGCAATCTCGAACGCAAGGGCGGGGCCGCTGGACTGCGAGCGATGCTTAAAGCACTGGACAGCGGTGATATTGTCGTAATGACGCCGGACATGCCAAAAATCGCGCGGGTTGCGGGTATTGGTATTGTGGCCTTGGCGCGACTTTCTGGAAGGCCAATCTATCCGATTGTTGTAGCAACGAGCTGCCGGATTGATCTTACGAATTGGGACCGGACCAGCATTTGTTTGCCATTTAGCCGCGGTATCATCCGTTTAGGCGAGCCTATTTATGTGGCTCGCGATGCTGACGAGGCAACTCAGGAGGCCGCAAGAACCAAGCTCGAACTAAGTCTCGACGCACTGCATGATGCCGCCTATGCCCAATTGGGTACGGTAGATCCTGGTGCTGTTTTGAAAGCTAAGCGCCGATGAAAGGTGCCCCGATCGTTTTCCGTCTTTACCGCCTCGTTGCTGAAGCGGTACGGCCTTTTGTTCCGTTTTTTTTGTTGGAGCGAACCCGTCGCAACAAAGAGGATCGAACAAGGCTCGGCGAGCGGAGGGGTGAGCCGTCCCGAAGCCGGCCGGCCGGTCCGGTGGTATGGGTACATGGCGCTAGTGTGGGTGAATGCTTATCGCTGCTACCATTGGTCGACGAGATCGCAAGCCGTGATATTTCTGTGGTTGTAACGTCGGGCACGGTTACCTCGGCAAATATATTGGCCCATCGATTGCCCGAGGGCGCGACGCATCAATATATTCCGTTGGATGTTCCTCAATATGCCCAACAGTTTTTGGACCATTGGCGGCCAGAACTGATTATTTTTGCCGAGTCGGAACTATGGCCCAATATTTTGCACGAAGCTGTTCGGCGGAAAATTTCGATGGTGCTTGCCAATGCTCGGCTTTCGGATCGCAGTTTCAGGCGATGGAAAAATCTTCCAGTTGCCGCAAAATTCTTGTTTTCCCGCTTTGATTTGTGTTTGGCGCAATCCCAGCAGGATGCGGAACGGCTTGTCAGACTGGGTGCATCGCGTGTTTCGGTGACGGGCAATCTGAAATTTGACTCAGCACCACCGCCTGCCTCACCCGTATTGGTGTCGGGCATCGAGGCTTTGATCGGTGCCCGCCCTGTTTGGCTCGCCGCTTCCACCCATCAGGGCGAAGAGGCAATTATTGTTGAGACTCATCGTGCGTTGACCGAGGCTTTTCCAGATCTTTTGACGATGATTGCGCCGCGCCACCCTGAACGGGGGCGCGAGATTGCCAATCTGGTCGCAAGGTCAGGTTTAAGCGCTTCCCAACGCTCGCTGGGCCTGTTGCCGGATAGCGCGACGGATATTTACATCGCTGATACGATAGGCGAGATGGGGTTATTTTATCGCGTCGCTCCCCTTGTGTTTCTCGGAGGGTCTCTCGTACCTCATGGCGGGCAGAACCCGATTGAACCGGCAAAGCTCGGGGCGGCGCTCGTGCATGGGCCCTATGTCCATAATTTTGAAGAGGTTTATGCCATGATCGATTCGGCCGGTGGGTCGATCATCGTGCACAACAGTACGGAATTGACCGAAACCGTTGGCGGTCTCCTGCTCGATACTGCGGCATTACGAGATACAGCCCGTCGCGCCAATGAATCGGTTCTCAGCATCGGGGGCGCTTTGCAACGGACCATGGCGGAAATCGCACCCTACTTGCTCAAAATGCATTTCGGGAGCTGACATGGCGAGGGATTGGCAAGGAATAAAACAGTGAGGCGTGCTCCCGGCTTTTGGTGGGAACCGGTCGGCTTGGCGGCGATGTGTTTGTCGCCCTTGGCAGCCCTTTACGGATTTATAGCCGGTTGGCGGATGAAGCAATCGGGCAGTAGGGCAAAAATTCCTGTAATCTGCATCGGCAATCTTGTGGCGGGTGGCGCGGGTAAGACTCCCTCAGCACTTAAAATAGCTGCATTGCTTCGCCAGCGCGGAAAATCGCCTGTTTTTTTGAGTCGGGGATATGGGGGGCGTTTAGCTGGTCCGGTGCGGGTCGATTCATCCCTTCACGCGTCCGCCGAAGTGGGAGATGAAGCCATACTGTTGGCGTCTCAAGCGCCTACGGTTGTAGCCCGGGATAGGGCGGCCGGTGCCAAACTCGCATCTCGCTTTGGTGACGTGATCGTGATGGATGACGGGTTGCAAAATCCGACACTTGAAAAGCAATTTTCGCTTGCGGTGGTTGATGCTGGCCAAGGCCTAGGTAATGGTCGTTGCTTGCCGGCAGGGCCATTGAGGGCGCCGCTGAGGGATCAATGGCCCCTGATCGATGCGTGCCTCGTTATCGGTGAAGCCAAGGACGATGTTGCGGAATGGCGGCCTTCGATACCGATGCCGATCTATCACGCTCGGTTAGTGCCGGACACCTATCAATCGAACGCACTTAATGGACTGAAAATCTATGCCTTTGCCGGCATCGGACGACCAGAAAAGTTTTTTGACACCCTTCGATCTGTTGGTGCTCTTATCATCCGCGCCGATACCTTTCCCGATCACCACCGTTATCAATCGGCTGAGCTCGCCGCGCTTTTGACGACAGCCCGCGAGGAATTGCTTGTGCCGGTAACAACCGCCAAAGACGCGGTAAAAATCCGTGAAGTGGCAACAGACGCAATGCAGACTATCCGTGTGTTGGATGTTACCTTGGCCTTTGATGAGGGAGATGAGTTGATCAACGAAATAATGAAAAAAATTTCGTAACTTATTGTTCTATTTTGGTTTTCTTTATTCCTAAAGAAGCAATTACCGCATCACGTGTAGCGTAGGCCTGCTGCTTTTCCACGTTCCAATAGCGCAATTCTTCTAAAGGGATAGCTGTCCCGGTTACGGCGCAATAAACGAAATGGCCTGGCCGCATGACTTTGAAATCGCCGTCAAGATATTCGACTAGCGCTTCGCCGGGCCTAAGGGGAGGACGTTCAAATCGGTTCATGGACGGTTGCTATCATCAAATCGGGCATTAGTGCAACGCTATAGGCCACGTCAATCGGCGTGGGCCGCCACATTACCGTCGTTAAAGATCAGTGTCAGTGCATCGGTAGAATGCACTGCATCGGCAGATCGGATGGGTTTGCCGGCGGGGTCGAGCACCAACACATAGCCACGGTCCAAAACGCCCTGATAGCTGACACTTGCGAGCAATTGGCTGGCCGATTTTAGACGCGCCCGCCGCCGATCGAGCTGTACGCCAAGGGCGCGTACGGCGCGTGCCGATAAATCCGCTACCATTTGCCGTTGCCGGTCGAACCTTTGACGTTCCGCGCGAAGGGAAGCGCCTTGCGCGGATGCAAGCCTAGAGCCTAACCCATCAAGCCGCGCGCGAAGGGCGGCGACGCGGGCTTGTGGTGATAGCCGGATAAGCCGCCGCGCCGCTTCCGTGAGCAAAGCGCGATGGCGTGCAGCATTCCGCTCTAATCCGCGGCCCAGTTTCGAGGCGGCGAGATCAAGCCTTTGGCGGGGAGCGGCCACCAGAGCATCAAGCGAAGGCAAAGCGCGGGTGGCGGAGCGCAGATCCGCCTTGCGGCGGTCCATCAGACGACGCTCGGCGAGATGAAGCCTGCGGCCGAGATCGGCGGTGGTGGCGAGCAAATCAGCTCGCACGGGCACCGCCATTTCAGCGGCCCCTGTCGGCGTTGGCGCGCGACGGTCAGCGGCGTAATCGATCAGCGTCCAGTCGGTCTCGTGGCCGACGGCGGCGATCAGGGGAATCATGCTGTCGGCTGCGGCACGCACCACGATTTCTTCGTTAAAACTCCAGAGATCCTCCAGCGAGCCACCGCCGCGCGCTACGATCAGCAGATCGGGGCGGGGAATGGGGCCATTATCAGATAAAGCGTTGAAGCCTTGAATGGCGTTGGCGATCTCAGCAGAGCTGGTTTCACCCTGCACCCGGACCGGCCAGACCAGCACATGCCGGGGAAAGCGATCCGCCAGCCGATGCAGAATATCGCGGATGACAGCGCCGGTTGGCGAGGTGATGACGCCGATCACTTCCGGCAGGAAGGGTAAGAGCTGCTTGCGCGCATCCGAGAACAGTCCCTCCGCAGCAAGCCGTTTGCGGCGTTCTTCCAATTGCGCGAGCAAGGCGCCAACGCCTGCGGGCTCCAGCGTTTCAACGACGATCTGATAGCTCGATTTACCGGCAAAGGTGGTGATTTTGCCGGTGGCGATCACTTCCATGCCGTCTTCCGGGCGGAATTTGACGCGGCCGAACACGCCTTTCCACATCACCGCGTCGATTTTAGCGGTTGAATCCTTGATCGAGAAATAGACATGGCCGGAGGAATGGGGGCCGCGATAGCCTGAGATTTCACCTTTGATGCGGACATGGCCGAACTCCCCCTCGATCATGCGCTTTAACGCGCCGGAGAGCTCGGAGACGGACCATTCGGGAACATTACTGGCAAGCAAATCAGACATGCAGGCAGCATAGCGGGCGAATCAGGGGATGGGGAGGGGTAAAGCCTTGACCCCGTCTCGATTCTCGCGGAAACGCAGGGTTCCTCTATCCTGTCGTCGGAGAAGTTTCCATGCGCGTCTTGTTGATCGGTTCCGGCGGGCGGGAGCATGCACTGGCTTGGAAGCTTAAACAAAGCCCGCTGCTTGAAACGCTGTTTATTGCGCCCGGCAATCCCGGCACCGCGCAATGTGGTACAAATGTTGTGCTGGATGTCACGCGCCATTCCGATGTGATTGCGTTTTGCCGCCAAGAACATATCGGCTTTGTGGTGGTTGGCCCTGAAGCGCCTTTGGTTGCAGGGTTGGTTGATGATTTGGCGGAGGCGGGGATTAAAGCCTTCGGTCCGTCCAAGGCGGCGGCGCAACTTGAGGGCTCCAAGGCTTTCACAAAAGAACTTTGCTTTGAGGCGCATATTCCAACCGCAGCCTATGCACGGTTCACAGATATCGCAGCCGCCAAGGCTTATGTGATGGCGCAAGGGGCGCCTATTGTGATCAAGGCCGACGGCTTGGCTGCAGGCAAGGGCGTAGTTGTCGCAGAAACCATCGAGCAGGCTTTGGAAGCTGTCGAGGACAATCTCGGGCAGGGCGTGGCGGGTGCTGAAATCGTCATCGAGGAATGCATGTTTGGCGAAGAGGCCTCCTTCTTCGCGCTGGTGGATGGCTCGACTGCCGTGGCGCTGGCTTCCGCTCAGGATCATAAGCGGGTAGGCGATGGCGATATAGGCCCAAATACAGGCGGGATGGGCGCTTATTCGCCTGCTCCTGTGGTAACGCCCGAGATTGCGGCGCGGGTGATGGCCGAGATTATCAATCCTACGGTTCAAGCCATGGCAAAGCGCGGCACGCCCTTTAAGGGCGTGTTGTTTGCTGGGCTGATGATTACGGATACAGGGCCGAAGCTGATCGAATATAATACGCGCTTCGGCGATCCCGAATGTGAAGTGCTGATGCCACGCTTGAAGAGCGATCTGTTACCGCTCTTGCTTGCAACCGTTGACGGTAAGCTCGCCGCTGCCACGCTCGACTGGTCGGATGAAGCCGCCTTAACGGTGGTCTATGCGGCTAAGGGCTATCCGGCCAAGCCTGAGACCGGATCGGTGATCGGTTCGTTTGAAAAAGCTTCAGCGATGAATGGGGTTACCGTGTTCCACGCAGGCACCAAGCTGCGCGAGGATGGCGCGCTGATAGCCAATGGCGGTCGCGTGCTGGTGGTTACGGGAATGGGCGGCACGATTAGCGAGGCGAAAGCAAAGGCCTACGCAGCTGTTGAGGCCATTGAGTGGCCGGGCGGATTTTACCGGTCGGATATTGGGTTTAGGGCACTATAAAAAGGCGAATAGGAGATTACCCCCTATTCGCCATTCATTTGAGTTAGATCTGCGCCAACAGAGCATCAGCACCTGAAATATCGGCTTTGCCGGGGCTGTCTTCAACGTTCAAAATCTTCACCACGCCGTCTTCGACCAGCATCGAATACCGCAGCGAGCGGGTACCCATGCCGAAGGCGTTGCCGTCGAGCACGAGGTCAACGGCCTTTGCGAAAGCTGCGCTGCCGTCGGCTAAGAAGCCGATCTTGTCCATGGCATCATTGGCCTTCGCCCATGCCTTCATCACATGCACGTCATTGACCGAGACGACGACGACCTCGTCGACGCCCTTGGCCTTGAATGCGTCAAGATGGTTCAGATAGCCGGGAAGGTGGTTGTTCTGGCAGGTCGGGGTAAACGCGCCTGGAACGGCAAACAAAACAACTTTGCGGCCTTTAAAAATCTGATCCGTCGTGCGGGCGCTTGGGCCGTCGGCGGTCGGAACATTAAAAGTGAAATCCGGTAGTTTCTGGCCAATGGCTATGGGCATGGTGTCCTCTTGGGGTTGGCTTGTGGTGTAAAGTTAGGTCCGTGGTTGATACGCGCTAATGTGCTATCGGATTGAACCCGATGCGTCGAGGGTGACACTCGTTTCTGTAGCGCTCGCAAGGGAAACCAAAGTCAGGGTCAAGTTGAGATTTGCGATAGCCGCCTTGGTCGGCTTTTGCAGGATCATTACGCGCCAAACGGTAGGTGATATCGCCTTTCCATCGCCAATATACCAGCCGTCGGGACCTTCGACAAACAGGTCGATTAGAGGTTGTTTAGTCTCGATAAGAAGGGCGTCGGCATTGGCTGGATCAGGCATGACCGAAACAAGTTGAGCACCAAATGGCATGCTGGCAGGCACATCGGCAATCATGTCATTGATCCTCGCAAAATCTGGCCCTTGATAGGGTTTTGCTGCAAGCACGACTTCCGCATGGCCAGTTACGGGTACGCAAAGGGAACCGCAAACCGCATAATCGAGTTTTAAGACGAGATGGACCGGCTTTGTCTGATCGCTAGCAGTTACACGGACGGGAAAGATAATCTCGGTGTCATATCCCAAAATACTTCCTGCCGGATCGGCGATCCGTTGCGGTAATGGCCATAAGACCTTGGCCTCGGCCAGATTATCTGAACCCGACCAGTCGAAAATCGGGGGAAGGCCGGAATCGCCTGGCATCCTCCAATAGGTTTTCACATGCGGTTCCATTCGAATGTCGATGCCGGCCAAACCCTTTCCGTCGGTCATGCCACCTTCCAGCAAGATCATTTGGCTTTGTGGCATCGATAGGTTGTTGGCGTTCGCTGCCCGATCCACCGTCGAAATCAGCAGAAGCCCTGATAGGGCCGTAACAATAAATGTTCGAAGGCAGTGACCTAAGGCGTTTGATATCGGCAATTTGCTCATCTCACTATCATAAGGCCAAGGCATATTTGGCGCTACTGTCACAATTCACATCTTGAAACGTTGGGTGGAGGGTTTATTCTCTTCTCTTATGACATTGAGCGCATTATCTGGCACCGGTTCTGAATTTTCCTTCAACGGTCAGTTGCTGATTGCCATGCCAGGCATTGGCGACCCGAGGTTTGATCGTGCGTTGGTTTATCTCTGCTCGCATACTGACGATGGAGCGATGGGCATCGTCATCAACCGCCCGGCTGATAACATTGCTTTTGTGGATTTGCTTCAACAGTTGAACGTCGTCCCGGAGGGGCGACAGGTGTCATTCCCCGCTAAAGCACGCGAAATTCATGTCATTCATGGCGGGCCGGTTGAAACAAGTCGGGGCTTTGTTCTGCACTCGGTTGATAGGGATAAGGATTTCGGCTCCGTTAAGATTAATCCTGAGGTTCATTTATCTGCCGATATCAATATTTTGCATGCCATCGCGCGCGGTGATGGGCCCGACCGTGTGGCCTTTGCCCTTGGCTATGCGGGATGGGCGGCTGGCCAGTTGGAGGCCGAGATCCAGAACAATGGCTGGCTCTTATGCCCGGCCGATGATGACCTTGTGTTCGATGAATATTTTGAGACCAAATATGAACGCGCGTTGGCTTCGATTGGCGTTGACCTCGCCATGTTGTCGGGTTCTGCCGGGCGAGCGTGAGTACCCGATCAGCCCTTGATCAGCTTGCGGGTTGCCGTAGCATTCAATGCGGGTCCGAACACGGCGCCTTGCCCCATGGCCAAACCGAGTTGAACGAATTGTACAATGTCAGACTCCGTCTCAAGGCCCGCCACGATCAGCTCAATATCCAGTTCATGCGCTAACGAAATGATGGAACGCAGAATCGCAGGCCGAATGCCGGACGGATCGGGCCGCGTGATCATTCGTGACAGCCGGATGGAACTGAACGGAAAACGCTCCAGATAGCCAAGCGACGAATAGCCTTGGCCGAAATCCTCGACTGAAAGGCCGGCGCCAATGTCGATCAGCCCGTTAAGCGTATGAATGGCGTGTTCCGGATGATCCATCAAATAGCGTTCTGAAACGGCAAGCCGTAACGTCGATTTGACGACTGGAACATGACCTAAAACAGCGCGGACATCGCGCACGAATTCAGGCCTCTCCAGCATCGGGCCAGGTATCGGGAGCGTGGCGAAAAACGGCGGATAGACATCGATCAGCTTTTGCCAGACGGCGAGCTCATGGGCAGCCTTTTCAAGAATATGAAGGCCAAGGGTTCCGACCAATTCGGCGCTCTCAGCGACATCCATAAATTCCGTCTGACCAATGATCCCATGATTGGGATGATTCCATACCGGAATAACTTCAAAGCCAGAAATGGAACGGTCGGTTAACCTCACAATAGGATGAAAACTCAGCTCTATCTGGTCGCGTTTGACGGCGTCGCGCAGATCGATTTCCAGAGCGAGACGTTCGCTGCCTTGGGCGCGCATTGCCGGCCTGAACACGTCAATCCGGTCGCCACCAAGTTTTTTGGCGTGCATCATGGCAATTTCAGCGTTACGAAGCAAAAGCTCAGCATTCGTTTCACTGCGCTGATCAGGAAGGGCTACGCCGATCGACGCTGTAAGGTTGGCTTCCCGATCCCCAACCGAAATCGGGGTCGCCAAGCTCTTCCGAATAGAGTCCACCACGGCGGTAATAGGCCCGGGTTCCCGCTCGGAGAGCAGCAAAATAGCGAAGCGGTCGCCACCGATTCGAGCCAGCCCGTCTTGTGGGCGGATGAGTCGCAAGAGGCGGCGGGTAACGGCGAGCAACAAAGCGTCGCCACTGCTGAGGCCCAAGGCTTCATTGGTTTCACGAAACCGGTCAATGTCGATTGAGACCACCGTCGGGCGTAAGGTTTCACCCTCCCGCATCAAGGCGAGCATCAAGTCAATCCGGTCGATCAACAGGCGGCGATTAGGCAAGCCGGTCAGCGTGTCGTGGATAGCGTCTTGCAAAAGACGCTCTTCGGTCAGGCGCGAATCCGTAATATCTGACAGTGTACCCATCAGGCGCAGTACCGCACCAAAGTCGTTGACGATTGGACGTGCACGCATCCTGAACCAATGGAAATGTCCATCATTTGCGCGTAGCCGCAAGTCGAGCGATAAACGCCCGCGACGCTGCAAACAGAAGCGATCGACGGTAGTGGCGAATAGGTCCCTATCGGACGGATGAATATGATCAATAAATTCAGGCGGCGAGCCCTCTAACCGTCCTTTTGGATAGCCCAGAATAGCCTCAGCCTCGGCCCCCACGCGGACGTGATCGCGTGCGATATCCCAGTCAAAAATGATGTCTCCAGCGCCTGTCAGAGCTAGCGCTTTGCGCGAAGCGTCCGCAAGTTCGCCACCAACCATGCCGCCGCCGGTGAACGCATGTTGCATCACGGTGAAGCCGATCAACAAAATAATCAGAACGAGGCCACCGATCAGCGATTGCGCCGCTAAATCCGTTCGAACCTGACCAATTAGCGTAAATCCAGCCGCCGTCACCCATGCTACTAAAACGAGCCACGTTGGAACCAATAAAATTGCGCGGTCATTGCCGTGTGTCGCCAGATAGACGATCAGCATAAAACCTGCCGCCGTAATAGCGGCCATCGAAAGTCGCGCTAGACCAGATGCGACAGCCGGATCGACCAGTGCAATAGCGGTGAGAACACTTAAAAAGGCGATCCAACTTACGATAATGTGCCGGTAGCGAACCCGCCAACGCTTCAAATCGAGATAGGCAAAAAGGAACACCAGCAGCGTCGAGCTGAGAACTGCTTCTGCCAGCGCGCGGTAAATCCGTTCTGCTTCGGCGGTGGTTGAAAAGACTGCGGATAGAAAGCCGAAGTCAACGCCGACATAGGCAACGACCGACCAGGCCATCAATGCGGCTGACGGGAAAATGATGGTGCCACGGATCAAAGACAAAATCGTCAGGAAAAGCGCCAGCAATCCGATAATGCCGGTAATAATACCATGATAAAAGGTCAGGCCGTTGGCTTTTTCCTTATAGGCGTCCGGTGTCCATAGCGTGAGCTGCGGGGGAAGGGCCACATTCGCAAGCTCGGCCACGAAGGTGACCCGCGCTCCAGCATCCAGTGTGATCTGAAAAATATCGGCATCAGACGAGGGTTGCCGTTCGGGATTACTGCCCTGGCTGGCTGTAATATTGGCCAGACGGGTCGCGCCAAGATCTGGCCAAATAATGCCGGATCCGACAAAATGTTGGTGCGGCGCAACCACCCAACGTGTCAATGGTTGGGTGCTGTCATTTTTGAGTGCGAAGACAATCCAGTCTGGCTGGCTGCCTTCCTCTTTGGCCTTGACCGCAATACGGCGGACAATGCCATCGGCCCCCGGAGCTGTCGAAATGAGGATTTCATCGCCCGCCGAGCGGTGCGGATCGACATACGGTAACAGGTTGATCGCTACGGCTTCGGGTGTCACCGATACCAGATCGATGGCCAAAGCCGCCCGATCGGCGAAAAAGCCACCGGATAAAAGCGTCAGCCAAAAAAGTAGACGACAAAATTTCAACGCTGACACTTCCCTAAGCCTGAGCGTGCACCATAGCACGTCAGTTGACGAGGTAAAATGATGGAACGCCTCCAGATCGTTCTATTCATCCCGAAGGGGGCTCAAGGACAACTCAGGATCCGATTTTAGACGGGCAAAAGTGAGATGATCTTCCCAATGACCCGCGATACAAAGATATTGGCGTGCAAAGCCCTCGCGAATAAATCCGTTGTTTTCAAGAACCTTGATGGAAGCCAGATTGCGCGGAACACAAGCGGCCTCGATTCGTCTGAAACCTAACGGGCCAAAGGCTTGGCGTAGTGCCAGCGGGACAGCTTTGGTCATAATGCCTTTACCTGCATAGGGCTGCCCCATCCAATAGCCCATCATTGCGCTTTGGGCGACGCCGCGCCGGACATGCCCGAAGCTAATACCGCCTAGCAATTGGCCGGACGGTTGGGAGAAGATAAAGTAAGGGTGAAGAAAATCGGGATCCGCATCGTTGAAGTAACGTCGCCGAAATGCATTGCGCGTTAAATCATCCATCGGCCATGTGGGCTCCCACGGCGTCAGAAACGCCCTACTTGTTGTACGTAGTACCTCCCAGGCTAGAAAATCGTCCATCACGGGCGGACGGATCATCAATCCATTGCCGCTCTCGGTATGGCGTCCGATCGGCTTGTTGATGCGCCCAAATAGCCCCATTCGGTTGCTCCAGATTACGCTCGGGGCAGGGTTGGCGCGCCGATTCGGGCGGCTATCGCATCGAACGGCATCAGTTTTTTGATTGGACCAATGGCAGAAACCGTTGGCGTTGCCGTTAACAGGCCGTGGCCCACTCGTCGGACATCATCAACCGTGATTGCATCTATTGCTTTGATGATTTCAGTGCGCGGCATGACCCTGCCGTAGGCGAGCATATGGCGTGCCATTTGTTCGGCACGGCGGCCGGGCGATTCAAGCGCCGTCAGCAGAGACATTTTCATTTGAGCCTTCGCGCGGGCGACTTCCGCTTCCAGGGGTGTGGCGGCTGCGGCCATTAACGTATCGAGGACGACGGGGGTAAAATCCTCAAGTTGGGCGTCGCCCGTGCCACCATAAATCGCAAAAACGCCTGAATCAGCGAAGGGTGAGAAGAAGGAATAAACCTCGTAACATAGCCCGCGTTTCTCGCGCACTTCTTGAAAAAGCCGTGACGACATCCCGCCGCCGAGCAGGTTGGAAAATACATGCATGGCGTAATGGTCTGGATCGGCCCAAGACAGTCCCTTGAATCCAAATACGACATGGGATTGCTCAAGCTTGCGAGGGCGCCGTTGATCCCCGCCAACATAAAGGGCCGGGACGGCGTCGATCGCCTTGGCGCGACCAAATCCATCAAAACGACCGGCGACCTCCGCCACAATATGGTCATGTTCGACAGCACCAGCGGCCGATACAATCATTGACGGTGTGCGGTAGGTGCGATCCAAAAAGCCGCGCATCGAGGCGCGATTCTGTGCTTTGACCGTTTTTGGTGTGCCCAGAATACGCCGCCCAATGGGGGCACCCGCATAGGCGGTTTCCATGAACATATCGAACACGACCTCATCGGGCGTGTCTTCATAGGAACCGATTTCCTGTAAGATTACGCCTTTTTCCCGCTTCAGCTCGGTGGCGTCAAACGTCGGCTCGGTCAAGATATCCGCCAATATATCGAGCGCTAAGCCGGTGTCTTGACCCAAGACGCGGGAATAATAGGCGGTGTATTCTGTATTGGTTTCGGCGTTGACCTCGCCGCCGACGGCTTCGATTTCTTCGGCGATTTGTAAGGCGGTACGCTTTGATGTGCCTTTAAACGCCATATGTTCGAGGAGATGGGCTAGGCCTTGTTCCTCGGCCTGCTCGTGCCGAGAGCCAGCTCCGCTCCAAACGCCTAAGGCTGCGGTGGCAAGGCTCGGCATGGTTTCGGTGACGACCCTTAAGCCATTCGGCAAAGTGGTGACACGGACAGCCTCGGCGCGATCAACTTCGTTCACTCAAGCGGCTCCTTGACCGGCGCGGACATGCGCTTTGATAAAGTCTTCAATAAGGGATTGATCATTGGGCAGACGCGTAAAATGTTCAGTACGCTCCAGCAAATCGGCAAGATGGGCGGGAAGCGCGGGGCGGGTGCCAGTGGCTTGCTCGACCGCATCGGGGAATTTCGCTGGATGGGCGGTGCCTAACACGACCATCGGTGTTTCTTTGGCCTTTTCGAGCTCCTCACGGCCTGCCACAACGCCGATAGCGGTATGGGGATCGAGCAGATAGCCGGATTGGGTCCAGACGTCCTTCATTGCCCTATCGACATCGGCTTCGCGTACCGCAACGCCTGAAAAATCTTGGCGCAAGGCGGTGAGCGCGTCAGGCGCGATGGTGAAGGAATGGGACTGGCTGAGTTGTGCCATCATCGAGCGGATCTCCGCTGGATCGCGCCCATGCGCTTCATAGAGCATCCGCTCAAAATTCGACGAAATCTGGATGTCCATCGAGGGTGAAGTGGTGGCTTTAACGCCCGTCATCTCGTAGCGGCCGGTGGCAAGCGCGCGGGCTAGGATATCGTTGTCATTCGTAGCAATGGTCAAAAGCTTGATTGGCAGGCCCATTTGCTTGGCCACCCAGCCCGCTAAAATATCGCCGAAATTGCCGGTAGGCACCGAGAACGACACTTCGCGGTGGGGTGCGCCTAAGGACACGGCTGAGGTAAAATAATACACGATTTGCGCGACAATTCGCGCCCAGTTGATCGAGTTAACGCCCGACAGGCCCAATCCATCGCGGAAGCTGTGATGGTTGAACATTGCTTTCACCAGCGCCTGGCAATCATCAAATGTTCCGTCAACCGCTACCGCGTGGACATTATCGGCATTGACGGTGGTCATTTGTCGGCGCTGCACTTCGCTGACGCGGCCATGCGGGAATAAAATGACCATATCGACGCGCTTTAGGCCTTTGAAAGCATCAATCGCCGCGCCGCCCGTGTCGCCCGAGGTTGCTCCCACAATGGTAGCGCGTTGGCCGCGCTGTTCGAGCACGTGGTCCATCAAGCGGCCCAAGAGCTGCATCGCGACATCTTTAAAGGCGAGCGTTGGGCCGTGAAAGAGTTCGAGCACGAAGAGATTATCGTCGAGCTGCACCAGCGGGCAAACGGCATCATGCCGGAAGGTGGCGTAGGCCTCGTGCACCATGGCGCTGAGCGCCTTTTTATCGATGTCGTCGGCAAAGCGCCCGATGATGTTTTCTGCGACTTCCGCGTAAGACTGGCCGGACAGAGCAGCGATCTCGGCCGATGAGAGCTGAGGGATGCTGGTTGGCCAGTAAAGCCCGCCATCGCGTGCAAGGCCTGCAAGAAGCGCGTCGGTGAAGCCAAGTTCCGGCGCTTCGCCGCGGGTGGAGACGTGGTGCATGCGGGATTGGGTCACGGTCGGGCGATCCTGATGTTCAGTGCAAAGCGGATGGTTGGGTGTCTTTGTTAAGACGATCTCTCGCAAACACGAAAAACACACCAGCCAGCACAAAGGCAAGCGCAAACCATGTCAGAGCGTATTGCAAATGGTTGTTCACCAATGCCACGATCGTATGGCCCCCTTCGGGCCAGACACCCTTTGGTGTGGTTTTATCCGCATCCACCACGAAGGGCGCGACCTTTTCAAGATGCTTAGCGCTGGCGATGGCGGCGGGATCAATCGTAAAAAATAGGTTCGCTGCTGGGGTGTCTTGCGGGGTAAAGAAACCGCGTTTCTCGGGCGCGCGTAAAATACCGGTGAGTGTTACGACACCTTCCGGCAAGCCGTTTTTGCGGGTCGCCTGATCGCGAAACGCTTGCGGCACAAAGCCGCGATTAACGATGACGGTTGAGCCATCGGCCAGCACCAAGGGGGTGAGCGCAAAAAAGCCTTCGCTGGTATCGCCACGTTGACCGACATCGACAAAGCCGAAGACGAGGGCTTCTTTGTCATGCTGGAAGGTGCCGGTGAGCGAGACGCGGCGATAATCATAGTCTTGCGGTTTAAGCGTTGGCCAATCGGTTGAAGCAGGCAGCGGCACCGCCGGAGCAGTCAACGAGGCTTCGATTTGGGTGACTAAGCGGTCTTTCTCATCAAGCCGCATCAATTGCCACACGCCAAGGCTTAACAGGATCACCAGCGCTAGGCTGGTGAACAGCGTGGGGACGATCAGCGCGCGGGCAGGCGATGTCATGGTCAAAGTTCCAATTTACCTTGCTCGGCCTTATGGCGGAACTGGGAAGCGATCAGAATGCCCTTGAAGGGGCGAATGAGACCAATACTGACGGCCGCCATCAGTGGCAGGAAGATTGCTGCGAGCAGCAGCAGCGGCGGCTCATAATAGGCATCGACCAGCAATGTAGAGCCAACCACAACAATGCCAGAAATCATCATAATGAAAATGGTCGGGCCATCGCCTGAATCGGCAAAGCTGTAATCGAGGCCGCAGACCTCACATTTAGCGGCAACGGTAAGAAAGCCAGCGAATAAATGGCCGTCACCACATTTGGGGCAACGGCCGCGAAGACCGGCGAAGAGACCCGAGCGATCACTGAGGGGGGCAGGTGCAGCCATGCTATCAATATCTCCAAAATGAAAAAGGGCGGCCGAAGCCGCCCTTTTGAAACGCTGAACGAGGCTTAGTGCGGCAGGGCCGCAGCACCCCAGTGTGAGCCCCAAAGATAGATCGAGACATAAAGGAACATCCAAACAACGTCGACGAAGTGCCAGTACCAAGCAGCAAATTCGAAACCGAGATGCTGCTTTGGCGTGAAGTCCCCTTGATAGGTACGCAGTAAGCAAATGGCCAAGAAGATCGTGCCGACGATCACATGGAAGCCATGAAAACCCGTCGCCATGAAGAACGTCGCGCCATAAATATTGCCTGCAAAACCAAAGGCAGCATGAGTGTATTCGTAAGCCTGGACACCGGTGAAGCAGACAGCGAGAAGGACGGTAAGCCAAAGCGCCTGCTTCACCCCATCGCGATCATTATGCAAGAGCGCATGATGCGCCCAGGTCACGGTGGTCGACGAGGTGAGCAACAACAGCGTGTTGATCAGCGGAAAATGCCAAGGATCGAGCACTTCGACGCCATTCGGCGGCCAATGACCACCGGTAAACGAAAAGCGAAGGAAGGATTTCGCTTCACCCGCATAGATGCTGGAGTCAAAAAACGCCCAGAACCAAGCGACGAAAAACATCACTTCGGACGCGATGAACATGATCATGCCATAGCGATGATGCATCTGTACAACGCGGGTATGATTGCCGCGAAGCTGCGCCTCCTTGATGACATCCGACCACCAGCTAAGCATGGTGTAGAGGATGCCAAGGAAGCCTAGGGCAAAAATAACCGGGCCAGGCTTTAGGCCGCCAATCACAAGGGCCTTCATCCACATGATCGCGCCAACGGCGGTGATGAAGGCGCTGAGCGAGCCGACAAACGGCCATGGGCTCGGGTCGACAATGTGGTAGTCGTGGTTCGTGGCGTGTGCGTCTGCCATGGTCGTCGGTCTCCAGTCTTGGCGGCCCACTCCGTATGCTTTGGAGAGAGCTCGCTTATCAGCGCGTTACAATTGCGGTTTCGTCTGTCCTGTCAACTCCGCTACCGGACTTTTTGCGGCTTTGGCAGGGAAGAACGTGTAAGACAGTGTAATCTCGTTCAAGTTTTCGAGGTCATGTTCCTTCATGATCGCCGGATCAACAAAAAAAACCACCGGAACATCAAGGCTTTCACCAGCCTTCAGTTTGAGATCTGAGAAGCAGAAGCATTGCAGCTTATCGAAATAGGAGCCAGCCAGATCGGGCTGGACGTTATAGGTTGCAACGCCGGATGTGTCCGTCGTGCCATGATTTTCGACATGGAAGAAGACCGTTGCCGTCTCCCCGATTCGCACCGACACGGTTGGCACCTCGGGCCTGAACTTCCAGTTCAAGCCGTTCGACACGTTGGAGTCGAGCCGGATCGTTACTTTACGGTCGAGAATCACATTCGAATCCGCGCTCGCGACCTGCGTCGTGCCCCCGTAACCGGTTACTTTGCAAAACAGACGGTAGAGTGGCACCGCCGCATAGACTGCACCTACCATTAACACAATGCCAGCCACGCAGGCATAGAGCGTCAAGCGGACGCTAAAAGGTGCTGCGATGGGTGAGGGCTTTGCCATGGGATCAGAGCGGCCTGTTCAACACATTACCGCCGAGCTTGGCGATGGTGACGACAAAAAACAATACGACCAGTGCGCCTAGTACCAGACCCAGCGCGCGGGAGCGCGACTTCTGGCGGGCGAGCTCTTCCGGTGTAAGCTTGGCAAGCGTTGGATAGGTTTCGTCGTTCATAGGAAATTTCTCCAAGCCAAGATTGGCGTGATCTCTTCAACTAGCAAAGCGACAAACAGCACGAAAAGATAGATGATCGAAACGCCAAACAGGCGATAAGAGGCCTTGAGCGCAGGCTCACCCTCGCGTTTGCGGAAAAGATCATAGGCCAGCCACACCATTACCGCGCCAAAGATCGTGGAAATTGCGAGATAGACTGGACCGACATAGCCGAGAAGCGAGGGTGACATGCCAATTGGCATCAACACGCAGGCATAGATCAGGATTTGACGACGTGTCTCGATTTCGCCTGCCACCACGGGAAGCATCGGCACACCGGCGCGCGCGTAATCCTTGCTCTTGACCAGCGCCAGCGCCCAAAAATGCGGTGGCGTCCAGATGAAGATGATCAGGAATTGCAGCAGCGTTTCGATGTTCATCGAACCGGTAACGGTCATATAGCCGATCATGGGCGGGAAGGCGCCTGCAGCTCCGCCGATGACGATGTTTTGCGCCGTCCAGTGCTTCAGCCACATCGTGTAGACAACAACGTAGAAAAAGATCGTGAACGCCAAAAAGGCAGCCGCATACCAATTGGTGATCAGGCCCAAAAACAGCACCGAGCCGACCGATAGAGTCATGCCGAAGGCCAATGCCTCGCCGGGAGCAATCGCCCCCGATGGAATAGGCCGCTTGGCTGTGCGTTCCATCAGACTGTCGATGGTCGCGTCATACCACATATTGAGGCAGCCCGAGGCACCGGCGCCGATGGCAATGGCCAGAATACTGGCAAAGCCGATAACCGGATTAATCGGCTCACGCGCCGTCATCATGCCGACCAGAGCCGTGAAGATGACAAGCTGCATGACGCGGGGTTTCAAGAGCTCGTAATAATCCTTCGCCATTGCTTGCGAGACAAGCGAAGGCTTCACGCTCTCTGCGCTTCCGTCGCTGATAAGGCTATCTATGGCGAGCGACATCGTGGCCAAGCTCCCGAGAGGATCAAAACAGCTGAACGACCGGGGGCTCCGGTCGTTCAGAAAACAATAAAATCCTGCCCGGACCTATATAGTCCGGGCAGGAGTAATCTTAGTGGTCGCCGCCTGAAATGTGGGGCAGAGTCTCGAACTGGTGATAAGGAGGAGGGGACGTCAACGTCCATTCCAGTGTTGTTGCACCTTCACCCCACGGGCTGTTGGCTGCACGTGCCGAGCTCGAAAAAGCCTTATAGATGCCGAAAAAGAAGATCAGCAGGCTGAAGGCAAAGATGTACGAGCCAAACGATGAGATCTTGTTCCAGCCCGCGAATGCCTCCGGATAGTCAACATAGTGGCGTGGCATGCCAGCAAGACCCGTAAAGTGCATCGGGAAAAACAACACGTTTGCACCAACGAAGGCAACCCAGAAGTGCAGCTTGCCAATCCATTCTGGAATAATACGGC
The DNA here is from genome assembly GCA_903900975.1 of uncultured Hyphomicrobiales bacterium. GTDB lineage: Bacteria > Pseudomonadota > Alphaproteobacteria > Rhizobiales > Beijerinckiaceae > CAIUPE01. The sequence goes on from CAIUPE010000014.1 coordinate 29,489, forward strand.
CAAACATCTTCGGGAACCAGTAGTACCAAGCGGCAAAGATCGAGAACACGGCACCGAGCGACAGTACATAATGGAAGTGAGCCACCACATAATAGGTGTTGTGCAAGTTACGATCGAGACCGGCATTCGAGAGCACGACGCCCGTCACTCCACCAACGGTGAAGAGGAAGATGAAACCGACGGCCCAATGCATTGCCGCTGAAAAGCGGATCGAACCACCCCACATCGTGGCGATCCACGAGAAGATCTTCACACCCGTTGGCACCGCAATCACCATCGTGGCGAACACGAAGTAACGCTGCGTGTTGAGTGAGAGGCCTGCGGTGTACATGTGATGTGCCCACACGATAAAGCCAACAGCACCAATCGCAACCATAGCATAGGCCATGCCGAGATAACCGAAGATCGGCTTCTTGGAAAAGGTAGAGATGATGTGGCTGACAATGCCGAAGCCGGGCAAAATCATGATGTACACTTCAGGATGACCGAAGAACCAGAAGAGATGCTGATACAGGATCGGATCGCCACCATTCGTAGGATCGAAGAAGGAAGTGCCGAAGTTACGATCGGTCAGAAGCATCGTGATCGCGCCAGCAAGCACTGGGAGCGACAGGAGCAGAAGGAAGGCTGTGACAAGAAGCGCCCAAGCAAAGAGCGGCATTTTGTGCATCGTCATGCCAGGAGCACGCATGTTCAAGATCGTGGTGATGAAGTTGATTGCACCAAGGATCGAAGACGCACCTGCCAAATGGAGCGAGAGAATACCGAAATCAAGCGCAGGGCCGGGATGGCCGGCGACTGAGAGCGGCGGATAAACCGTCCAGCCGCCACCAAAGCCGTTTGAGCCCGGTGCACCTTCAACAAACAGCGAAATCAGGAGCAGGGAGAGCGCGGCAGGCAGGAGCCAGAACGAGATATTGTTCATGCGCGGGAATGCCATGTCCGGCGCGCCGATCATCAAAGGTACGAACCAGTTGCCATAACCACCGATAACGGCAGGCATGACGACAAAAAACACCATGATGAGGCCGTGACCCGTTACAAACACATTGTATGTCTGCGGATTTGAAAAATATTGCAGGCCCGGCTCCTGGAGCTCGAGGCGCATCATGATCGAGAGGAAACCGCCGACCAATCCCGCGACAATTGCGAAGATCAGGTACATCGTGCCGATGTCCTTATGATTGGTCGACATGACCCAACGACGCCATCCGGTTGGATGGTCGGCGTGCGAATCGTGGCCGTGAGCGTGATCAGCTGCTGCGTTTGCCATTGTTCTGTGTTCCTAAGCTTTCTTAAATCCGTTGAATGGGTGCCGACGGGCACCAATCCGCGATTTTTGACTTATTCCGCTGCGACCTGAACCGGATTAGCGTCGATTTCAGCGTATTTTTTCTTTGCTTCGACAAGCCATGCTGCATATTTCTCAGGACTGACGATGCGAACGGCAATTGGCATAAAGGCATGGTTTGCGCCGCACAGACGCGAGCACTGGCCATAATAAATGCCTTCAACATCGGTTTTGAACCAAATCTGATTCAAACGGCCCGGAACAGCATCCATACGAACGCCAAAGGATGGGATCGCAAAATTATGGATGACATCCTGGCCGACAACCTGAACCACAACGGTTTTGCCTGCGGGCAAGACGAGTTCATTGTCTACGGCGAGCAGGTTAGGCTGGTTTGCCTTTTTAGCGTCGTCAGGCGAGAGCATGTAGCTATCGTAGCCGAAACCACCACCCTGATCCTGTGGATATTCATATGACCAGTACCACTGATGGCCAACGGCCTTCACCGTGATATCAGCTTGTGGCAATTCGATCTGCATCTTGAGCAGGCGGAAGGACGGGATCGAAATACCAACCAAAATAAGAGCTGGGATCAGTGTCCATGCGATTTCAAGACCGGTATGATGGGTCGTCTTGGATGGAACCGGATTAGATTTCTCGTTAAAACGGAAGATCACAATCAGTAGCAAGGCCAAGACGAACAGCGAGATCAACGCGATCACGACGTTAACGCCGTCATGCATCGCGTTCAGGAAAATGGCTGATTCCGTCACCGGAGTTTGCATGCCAAATTGCCAGGGCGAAGGCTGGCCGGTGCCAGCAAAAGCCTGGCTGGCCATTCCAACGGTTAACGCGGCCAAAGCCGCAGCGCCATTTCTCCAACGGATCATGATCGTCTCTTCTCCTTAGAACGCGTCTTCGCGACTCGGCGCGGACTCACCGGTCCACACTGCGGCGTCTTAATTCAGCCCTCAAAAATCACAAAGACGCTCGAAGTGCAACGTGTCTGAAGGGATAAAATGGGGTTTTTGGTCCGCGACATGTTAGCTCGGCGGCAAGAAACGATAAATCTGCTCGGGATGTTTGACAGTCGGGTCAGGCTCGACGTAGTGCTGCACCTTGTAAAATCAATGTCTGGAGTGGCATCGAATGTCGTTTTGTGGCCCCATTCGGGTATTGCTGTGCGGATTTGGGCTGTTCGTCGGTTTTTTTTGTTCTGACCGAGCGCATGCGACGACGCCGGTTTCCGATCCTGCCTTTCTGAGCGCCTATGGAGACTGGTCCTTGCTGTGTGAAACCACGGCTGCTGCTGCCGGCGAGCAATGTCTGCTCGTACAAAGTGTCGCATCCGAAGTCCATCCCGACACGCAGATGGTTATTTTGGTGGTCAAAAACCCCACAGGAGGCTATATTCTAAGGGTTATAGTGCCGTTGGGTGTGATTTTACCATCGGGTCTCGGACTTAAAATTGATCAGGCCGACATTGGTCGAACGGGATTTATGCGATGTCTCGCCAATGGTTGCCTCGCCGAGGTGGTCATGGACGATGGACTGGTTAAGCGTTTTGCTACGGGTGATACAGCTTTCTTTGTTATTTTTATGTCGCCCTCCGAAGGCGTAGGTTTTCCAATCAAATTATCCGGTTTTTCGAGCGGAATATTAAAATTGCAGTAATGGATTTTGTGTCTCAGTAGCAGCACACGGAGGAGATAATTACATGCGTCATTCGATTCTTCAGTTCGCGCGGGCCAGTTTGGTTCTTGTACCTACGAGCTTGGTACTTGCCGCCTGTATGGGGGGGGCTTCGTCGCAAAGTGATTCGGCGCCCAAGCCGAGCCTTTTATCGGGTTGGTTTGGTTCGGCGGCGCCTGCGGCGCAAGTGCCTGCGCCGACACCCGTGGCAGCCGCTCCTGGTCCGGCTGCAGAGCCGGACTGCCCTTCGGTTGATATCCGTGAAGGTGGTGCCGTCTATCGACAAAATGCCGATAAGGTTGCCAAAATCGTGAAAAAGGGTAAGGCGCCAAAGGTCGAGCCGACGGATGAAACCGACGTGCCTGATAAAGGCGTTAAGGTCCAATTTACGATTAAAAACGTCGCGCGGGAATGTACATTCAGCGGTGGTACCATCACATTGAAAATTGGCATTGAAGGCACGGCACTCATTGGAACGTCGGGCAGACCGGGACCCGCTTCGGCGCCTTTGACCATTTTGGTGACCCGCGGCGACCAGTCGGTCGCAAGCCGCGCGGCGGTAGTCAACACAGTGATTCCAGCCGATGAAGAACAATCCCAATTTCGCTTGGTTCAAGGTGACATTAAAGTACCGCCGGGCAAGGGCGAGGTATCGGTGACGGTCGGATTTAATCGTGAATAAATCAGTTAAGTTAAGGCTGTTGACATCGCTCTTTTCCGGCGTAGTCTAACCCTTAGCCGAATGATCCTCGCGGAAGAAGTCGGCGTCGGGCGCTATGCCTGACTAGCCGGTGCCGAAGGCGCAACCGCCCCGGAAACGCTCAGGCAAAAGGACCGCGAGGAGACGGCACTCTGGAAAGCGAATTGTTTCTCTAAAGAACAATTCCACCGAAGGGCGTAACCCTTGAGCGCAAGCTCTCGCGGGAAATCTCTCAGGTCATCGGACAGAGGGGGCGTTGCACGGATCGAAAGGTCCGGTTGTGACGTCGTTTATGTCCGGAGTTTGAGATGAGCGAGCCTGAAACGACACCTATTCCCCTTCGCCATACCCCCTTGCATGATCGCCATGTCAGCCTCGGCGCGCGGATGGTGGGCTTTGCGGGCTATGATATGCCCGTGCAGTATAAAGAGGGCATTTTGGCCGAGCATCTATGGACGCGCGCGCATGCGGGTCTGTTCGATGTATCCCATATGGGACAATGTTTTCTGATCGGGCCCGATCATGAAACCGTGGCCCGCGCGCTTGAAGCGCTGGTCCCCGCCGACATCGTCAATCTTCTGCCTGGCCAACAACGCTATTCGCAGTTTTTAAATGCGGAAGGCGGTGTGATGGATGACATCATGGTCACCCGATCTGCCGACCCCGCCGAGGATGGCACGCTGATGGTGGTCGTCAATGCCGGATGCAAAGACACCGATTTCGCACATTTGAAGGCGCATTTGCCCAACCATATCAAGCTGATCATCGCTGAGCATCGGGCATTACTAGCGTTGCAGGGGCCTGAAGCGGCGTCTGTTTTAGCCAAGCATTGTGCGGGTGCTGACAGCATGGCATTTATGACCGGTGTTTCGACGCTGTTTGATGCCATCCCGGTCCATATTTCCCGCTCGGGCTATTCGGGAGAGGATGGCTTTGAGATATCGGTTAGTGCCGCCAAGGTGGTCGTGATCAACGAGCGGTTGTTAGCGCATCCTGAAGTCAAGCCGATCGGCCTTGGTGCACGCGACTCGCTTCGGTTGGAAGCGGGACTTTGCCTGTATGGCCACGAGCTTGACCCGACCACTTCGCCCTTCGAGGCGCAGATCCAATGGTCGATCCAAAAGCGGCGGCGGCAAGAAGGTGGCTTTCCGGGCTTTGAGCGCATCAGCCGGGAATTAACAGAGGGGCCGCACCGCAAGCGGGTGGGATTGCTACCCGAGGGGCGGGCTCCGGCGCGTGAGGGCACGGAAATCACCACACTTGATGGCGTTAAAATCGGAACGGTTACCTCCGGCGGCTTTGGCCCAACGCTGAATGGCCCTTGTGCCATGGGCAATGTCGAGACGGCACATTCCGCCATTGGCAACAAGGTTTATTTGATGGTGCGGGGCAATGCCATGCCTGCGACCATCGTTGCGATGCCGTTTGTGCCGCACCGCTTCCACCGCGCTTGAAAACTCAAAAAACGAAAGGGACGACCCATGGGTGAGACCAAATACACCGAAGACCATGAATATATTCGGATTGAGGGCGATGTCGTCGTGGTCGGTATTTCCGATTATGCGCAAAGCCAGCTTGGCGATGTCGTATTTGTTGAATTGCCGAAAGCGGGCAAAAAGCTGGCCAAGGGCGAAGAAGCCGCTGTCGTCGAGAGCGTGAAAGCGGCCAGCGAGGTCTATGCGCCGGTATCAGGCGAGGTTTTGGAAGTGAACGCCGCGCTTGAGGCGCAACCCGGCACAATCAACGAGGATCCGGAAGGAACGGGCTGGTTCATCAAGCTGAAGCTTTCGGATGCGTCCGAGCTCTCGGGCCTGATGAGCGAGGCCGACTACAAAACTTATCTCGCTTCCATCCATTGATCATCCTACCGGAGCCTGTGCCATGCGCTATTTGCCGCTGACCCAAGACGACCGCGCGGGGATGCTTGCCAAGATCGGCGTCGATCATATCGACGCGCTCTTTGCGGACATTCCGGCGGATAAATTGCTTTCATCATTGCCAAAACTGCCCGCCCATAAAGGCGAAATCGAGGTTGAGAGGGTGATGGGCCGCATGGCGGCGCGCAATGTTACGGCATCTTCCGTACCATTTTTTGTGGGAGCAGGGGCTTATAAGCATCATGTGCCCGCAACCGTTGATCATCTGATCCAGCGCTCGGAATTTTTGACGAGCTACACGCCGTATCAGCCGGAAATTGCGCAAGGCACGCTTCAATATCTGTTTGAATTCCAGACGCAGGTGGCCGCGTTAACCGGCATGGATGTGGCCAATGCCTCGATGTATGACGGTTCGACCGGCTGCGGCGAGGCGGTGCTGATGGCCCATCGCGTCACCAAGCGCAACAAAGCCGTTCTGTCGGGTGGGTTGCATCCGCATTATGCGAGCGTGGTGCAGACGCTCTCAGAAATGGCGCAGGCGGAAGTGGTGTCGCTCGCGCCTGATCTTTTGGCAGGCGAAGATCTGCTTTCCCACATTGACGAGACCGTGTCCTGCGTTGTGGTGCAGACACCGGATTTCTTCGGCAATATCAGGAATTTGCGGGCGATTGCCGATAAATGCCATGCGCATGGCGCTTTGCTGATTGCAGTATTCACAGAAGTGATGTCGCTCGGGCTTTTGACGCCACCCGGCGAGATGGGTGCTGATATTGTTGTGGGCGAGGGGCAATCCATCGGCAATGCGCTGAATTTCGGCGGGCCCTATGTTGGGCTGTTCGCCACGAAATCGGCCTATGTCCGGCAAATGCCCGGGCGCTTATGCGGCGAGACAATGGATGCCGAGGGGACGCGCGGCTATGTTCTGACGCTATCCACCCGCGAGCAGCATATCCGACGCGATAAGGCGACCTCGAATATCTGCACCAATTCAGGGCTCTGTTCGCTGGCCTTCACTATCCATATGTCCCTGTTGGGTCAAACGGGCTTGAAGCGGGTGGCCGAAATCAACCACGCGAATGCCGTGGCGCTGGCTGATCTGTTGGATGGCGTTAGTGGCGTCTCCGTCTTGAATACCAGCTTTTTCAACGAGTTTATCGTGCGCGTGCCCGGCAATGCCGCTCATTTTGTCGAGCAAATGGCCGCGCGCGACGTGATGGCGGGCGTGCCCGTCTCGCGGCTTTTGCCTGATGCAGGGCTTGACGATGTGATGCTGGTCGCCAGCACCGAAGTGAATACGGATGAGGACCGCGCGGCCTTTGTGGACGCGCTGAAGGAGGTGTTGTGATGTTGAACCGTCAAGGACGCCCGACCACGCCGGGTACAAGCGTGACCGCTGCGCATTTAACGTTCACCGGCAACAAGGCGCTGGCGCAAATTGAGCCCTTGATCTTTGAAACTGGCCGGCTGGATGTAACCGGCGTCGATTATGCCGCGCCAAAGCCCTTCACATCCCGCCTTGGTGGTATGGAGCGAAAGAACGAGATCGGGCTTCCGGGCCTCTCCGAGCCCGAGGCGATGCGGCATTATGTGCGGTTGAGCCAGAAAAATTACGGCATTGATACCGGGCTGTTTCCGTTGGGCTCCTGCACGATGAAGCATAATCCGCGGCTTAACGAGAAGATTGCGAGGATGCCGGGCTTTGGCGATGTGCATCCGCTGCAACCGGTTTCCACCGTGCAAGGCGCGTTGGAGGTGATGCATACGCTCTCGCATTGGCTGATGGAATTGACCGGCATGGATGCAGTGGCGCTTTCCCCCAAAGCCGGCGCGCATGGCGAGCTTTGCGGCATGATGGCGATTAAAGCCGCCATTGCAGCAAAGGGCGAAAGTGCGATGCGTAACGTCGTGCTGGTGCCCGATAGTGCGCATGGCACCAATCCGGCCACCGCAGCCCTGATCCATTTTGTGGTGAAGGCAGTGCCGGTGCGGGATGATGGCACGGTTGATCCAAAAGTCGTGGCCGAGCTTGCGGGGCCGGATACGGCGGCAATCATGCTGACCAATCCGAACACCTGCGGGTTGTTTGAGCGCGATGTCTTGGCAATTGCGGACGCTATTCATGCGGCGGGCGGGTATTTTTATGCCGATGGCGCCAATTTCAACGCTATTGTTGGCAAGACGCGTCCGGGTGATCTCGGCGTGGATGCGATGCATATCAATCTGCACAAGACGTTTTCGACCCCGCATGGTGGCGGTGGTCCGGGGGCGGGGCCGGTGGTGTTATCGGAGCGCCTCGCCCCGTTCGCTCCGGTGCCGTTTGTGCGCCATACGGATGAGGGGTTTGAGCTGGTGGAAGATTCCGCCCAAGCCACCCAACATGGTGCACAAGCTTTTGGCCGGATGACGGCTTTTCATGGCCAGATGGGCATGTATGTCCGCGCGCTCGCTTACATGTTGTCCCATGGCGCAGACGGGTTGCGGCAGGCGTCCGAAGATGCGGTGCTCAACGCCAATTATATCCGGGCGGGCTTGGCCGATCTGATGTCGCTGCCCTTCGGCAACCGGCCTTGCATGCATGAAGTGTTGTTCGATGATGCTTGGCTGAAAGATGCCGGCGTTACCACGCTCGATTTTGCCAAAGCGATGATCGATGAGGGCTATCACCCGATGACGGTATATTTCCCGCTGGTGGTGCACGGTGCGATGCTGATCGAGCCGACGGAGAGCGAGAGCCGCGCATCGCTGGATTTGTTCATTGCGACATTACGGGATCTGGCGTTCTCCGTTCAGCGCGGAGAAACGGAGCGCTTTACGGGCGCGCCCTATCACGCTCCTGTGAAGCGGATGGACGAGACACGAGCGGCGCGTAGCCCAGTGTTGAAATATGCGCCACCGGCTCCGATTGCAGAGGCTGCTGAGTAAGGGGAGCTTAAATTTCTATCGTCATTGCGAGCGATGAGCGAAGCAACCCAGCTAAACGAGGTTATTAGGGCGCATTGGTTGCAGCGCGTATCTTCCGGAGCCATCAGCTGGGTTGCTTCGCGTCCGCTCGCAATGACGGCTGAGGTTGCGCGTCACTTCAGTTTCGTCGACCGCATCATAAAGCCGGGCATATGATCGCCGAGGCCTTTAGGCGTAGGGCCGTCATCGTCTTGATGGTGACGGCGCGGGGCGGCTGCACGCTCCTCCCGCTGCGGACGCTCTTCGCGACGGGGACGTTCCTCGCGGGGTGGACG
>CAIUPE010000015.1 GCA_903900975.1 uncultured Hyphomicrobiales bacterium
AACCCGGATTGAATCGTTCCCAAGGCTCTAGAGAAACCAACGTGATTTGATGAGCCTCAATTTTATCTACGAGCGACGTAGCGATCTCGAGATTAGCGCTCAAATGAGTAATACGTTTAATTATTATCCTATCTCCCGCTTCGGAATTCGCGATCAGATCATCCAGATTTGGCCGCGTGTGATAAACCGGTTTATCCGTAACGATCTCCGTAGCACCATTTTGCTTTAACTCCGCGACATAATCGTCGAAGTGCTTCATTCCTTCGTCAGACAGTCTCAAATACCCATAAAACGTCGTCATCGTTAATTCCCCCTTCCGCCAAAAGCCGTGCCAAAATCCGTGAATGCCACCGCGTCCGATGCGCGGTGGCCACATCACTCTTTCCGTTAGGTCACATCCCGTCAACCGTGAAAAGCCCGTCAAAAATGCCGCTTTGTCGCTTTTGACGGCGTTTTCACGCGGCTTTCACGATTGAGAGATGGGGAGCGCAGCACTCTCTGCTTGCCGGTCAAAAAAGGCCGGTATGTTTACCCCTTTTACCCCCTTGTCCTGCCAGCCTCAGGCGCTTTGGCCTCGGCTGAACGCATGCGGCTGCGCAGGATCTTTTTTCAAAGGAGAGACCGAATGAACGACGCCCTAAAAACCAAAACCGGCAAATACCAGCAAAACTTTGTCGACCGCGACGGCTTCGTGCTCGTGGCTTTCACCTTGTTCTCGCTCGTACTGCTAGGCTTTTCCATTTATATGTCGAATGGCTTCGCCACGCATTACGGCACCGAGCAGACCGAAGCACAAAGCGCCGAAAGTAGCGCGCCATGATGCGCGATCATGTCATCTATCGAGCCTTGGATGAAGCCGATCACGAGGCACTGCTCCGCTTTATGCTGGGGCTTGACGCCGCCCACCTGCGGCGGCGCTTTAATGTCACGATGACGGCCCGCGCCATCTTCGCGCATTTTAACAGTATCACCGATGGCGCGATGAAATGTTTCGCCGCCACCCAGCGAGAAATCCTTGGTCTCGTCGAACTCTATGGGCAAGACGAGGCCTGGTCTTCCGCCGAACTTGTCTTAACCACCGATCCGCGCCAAGCTTATGCACAGATGCGAAGCGAATTGGTCCATCTCGCACTGCTCGATTTGGCTCGGCGCGAAACCCGGGACCTCATCCTCTGCCGCCGATCCTATGACGAGGAATTGTCACCCTATTTCGAGGGCTATGAAATGCTCTATGCGGATGAAGATATCGTCAAACTCGCCCTTTAAAGCGCATGCGCATATTTCGCATACAACTCGCGTGCTTTGCGATAAAACGGCCCCGGCTGCAAGTCGCGATCATCGATGCGCGTGATCGGCTGCACCTTGCCATAATTGCCAGCTGAGAATAACTCATCGGCGCCCTTAAAATCTATATAGCTTAACGCGCTCTGCACGACTTTTTGGCCCGACGCTTCGAGCAGTGCAATCGTGCGTTGCCGCGTAATCCCGTTCAAAAACGTACCATTCGGCGCGGGCGTAAACACAACACCGTCCTTGGCCATAAACACATTCGCCGTTGCCAATTCGGCGACATTGCCGAGCATGTCGGTGAGGAGGCAATTATCAAACCCGCGCGCCCGACATTCGAGCAAAGCGCGGCCATTGTTCGGGTATAAACAACCGGCCTTTGCGTCGAGCGGCATCGTTTCCTGCGTTGGCCTGCGATAGGG
>CAIUPE010000016.1 GCA_903900975.1 uncultured Hyphomicrobiales bacterium
GCGCTTCAAATTGCGACGAACAAAGGCTCACATGAGCTCGTAGAAATTGTCAAATGTGCCAGTGATAACGCTCCATCCCGAGGAACCATTGAGGATTTAGATGGTATTCTTGAGCCAAACGGAGCCAGCCAAACACATAATATGTCTACTGTAGGAGATGGCAGTGCCCCGGTCACTCCGCTGGAGACCGAGAAAAACAGCATTTCTGAACTATTTCCGCCCTACATGGCGCGGACCAGTCTAGCGGCTCATTCTGACACGCGTTCCGAAAGCGCCGATACTTCTGAATTTGACGGAGCCGATGAATTTGATCTGTCCGAATGGCAGGTTGAACCTGAAGCCCCGACGCCCATCACTGACCCTGACATCGCGGTACTAGCCAAAAAAATACAGTGGGAAATTTCGCGGCACCGCCCTATCGATAACGACGCCGATTGGGATAACGTCGAAATCGACCTGCCAGAGTTGTTGGCGTCGGTAAGGAGGACTGCATTTCTCTCAGGTTCCGACGAAGCGGAACTTCGAAGGTTCATCATTTCAGCAATGCAGACTGGCCGCGCGCTGGGTCAGCGTATTTTGGAAATTGCGCCACGAGACCAAGAGCTCAAAGAGCTACCGAATCTTGAATATGTCGCCAACCTGCGCCGAGTTTTGGAGGAGCTCAGTATCATAATAGATGATGAGGCGGATCCACCCGACTCGACCGAAGATGTCGAGATAAATGACCGCAGCGAAGACTATATCGATGACGCTGCTGAAGCGCTCTCATATCTGGCAGTTCTGAACTCGGGTCAGAATGACCCGCTTGCGCTTTACGTCGGCGAAGTGCCTAATCGAAAGCTGTCACGCGAACAGGAAGCCTCTTTGGCTCGCCAGATAGAGGCTCAGACAAGGATTGTGCTCGGTGCGATCGCTTTCTCTCCGCTGGCGCTGAACCAACTGCTCTCAACTGTCGAGGCTGTTGTCGTCGGCGCCCAACCGCTGAGCGACCTTGTCGCACTCGAACGAGATGACCCCACCGAGACTAGTCCGGCCTGGGTCGATGATGATTTCGACGAACCGATTCTCACGATTGAGACCGGCATCCCGGAAACAGCACTCCAGCGCATCATGCCGTTGCGCGAAACATGCCGAGCCTTGTTCGCCTGCGATAGTGCGGTTGTTGACGCAGGTCTATCCGCAGAACTCGGTGACATGCTGTGGTCCCTTCCTCTGTCGCATGACCTGCTGGAAGCGCTCCAACGAGCAGTCAGCGAAGACCCCCACGGAAAACTCGCCCAGGCAAGCCTTCAGACCGCTCTAGACGCAGCGAGGAAATTAAAGCTCGAATTCGCCGAGGCAAACCTGAAGTTGGTGGTGTGGCAGGCCCGCAAGTCTGGCGGCTTGACCTGGAGCGATAGAATTCAAGAAGGCAACATCGGCCTTCTGAAAGCCATCGAGCGATATGATTATAACAATGGCGCCAAGTTTGCGACGTATGCCATCTGGTGGATTCGTCAATCTATCTCTAGGGCGGTTGCAGTTACTGCACGCACTATTCGTATTCCTGTGCACTTCCGGGAAGAATCCCGCCGTTTTGAAAAAATCAGCGCGAACTTTATGTCTGTTGATGGATATCCCCCCACAGCTGAAGATCTGGCGGTGCATGCCGGGGTCTCAAAATCACGGGCCAAAAAGTTCCTTGAGACCCCGGGTGAGCCAACTTCAATCGACACCGAGGAAGGATGGGACGAGGCGGCTTCCCTGCCGTCACCCGATTCATCGCCTGACGAAATCCTCTCAACCAAGCAGTTGCAGACAAGGGTCAATGGTCACCTTGAGTGTTTGAATGCTCGCGAGGCCACAATCATTCGTTTGAGGTTTGGCTTGGCAGGAAACGATGACCACACCCTTGAGGAGATCGGCCAGATGTTCAATGTCACCCGTGAACGCATCAGGCAGATTGAGGCAAGGGCACTTCTGAAGCTGAAACACCCGGGTCGCATCAAAGCTCTTCAAGGGCTTCTGTGATGAACCAGGTGGCAGACAAAACCAGCTTGATCCCCGCAAAATCACGACTGGCTCCACCGCGAGCCTCGGCGATGATCGAGGCCCTACGGGGCCTGGGCTATTCAACCGCCACCGCACTTGCAGACATCATCGATAACAGCATTTCAGCGAATGCGAGGAACGTCGAACTTATCTTCAGTTGGCAGGCCGGTCGTAGTTACATCGCTATCCTCGACGACGGCTGTGGCATGGATGAAAAAGCCCTAGACCTCGCGATGCGACTTGGAGAGCGAAATCCGTTGGAAAAGCGCTCCATCGATGACTTAGGTCGCTTCGGACTTGGAATGAAAACCGCCTCCTTTTCCCAGTGCCGCAGTCTTACGGTCGCATCAAAGCGAGATGGGGCGTGCAATTGCCTCAGGTGGGACCTCGACGTGCTCGCCACGTCCGACGACGGCTGGCATCTGCTTGAAGGCCCAGCCATTGGCTCAGAAAGTAAGCTCGACCTGCTGACTGGTCGGGCCAGCGGAACGCTCGTGCTTTGGGAGCATCTGGACAGAATTGTCACATCAGGCTTCGGCGAGCAGAACTTTCTTGATCTGGTGGATGCGGTCGAGCGCCATCTCGCAATGGTTTTTCACCGCTATCTCGACGGTGCTCAGCCGCGCATCCGACTGTCCATCAATGGTCGCCCTATCGAACCTTGGGATCCATTCCTGATGGGGAATGCTGCAACGTGGAACTCTCCAGTCAATCGGCTCTCAACCGCTGGAGGGGTCGTCGAAGTCCAGTGCCACGTTTTGCCCCATAAGGACCGCCTGAATCCAGCGGAAGTCGAGGAGGCCGGTGGACCTCATGGATGGACGGCTCAGCAAGGCTTCTACGTCTATCGAAATGAACGCCTGCTCGTCGCCGGAAGCTGGCTTGGCCTCGGCCATGGAAAAGGCTGGACCAAAGAAGAGGCGCATCGGCTGGCGCGTATCAGACTTGATATCCCCAACTCAGCCGATGCCGATTGGAAGATCGACATTCGAAAGTCCACGGCAAAGCCACCGGTCGGCATCAAGGCCGCGCTGACCCGGCTTGCAAATGACACGCGCGAACGCGCTCGCAAGGTGTTTGCGCATCGTGGCCAACCGATGAGGGTCGGCGGTCAGCAGCCGATTGTACAGGCGTGGCGAGCTGAGCACTTCAAAGGTGGAATGCGATATCGAATTGACGACGCCCACCCAGCAATACGCGAGGTCTTGGAGCAGGCGGGCGAGCTGGCTTCCCAGATAAAGGCGATGCTTAGGGTGGTCGAGGAGACTGTTCCGGTCCAACGCATTTGGCTCGATACCGCCGAAGGCAAGGAAACGCCGCGTGTCGGCTTCTCCGGACAGCCTCCTGAAGAAGTTAAAACCGTGTTGACGACAATGTATCGGAACCTTTTGGTCCGTAAGGGACTATCGCCAGGGGCGGCCAAGGAGCGCCTTCTCCATACCGAGCCGTTCTATAACTACCCAGACCTCGTCATGGCCCTGCCTGACGACATGAATGCAGGGGACTGAAATGAGTTCTGGAGCCGAAGAGACACGCCAGAAGGTCGTCAAATTTGTTCAGGAGCTTCTGCTCGACGAGGAAGACCGCTCCACGATCACACCTTCGTTGATTTCAGAGAAAATCGACCTTGTGCTCGGGATGAAGAAAGAGTGGGGGTACGGCCTGGACCGACAGGCCGTGATTGAAGAACTGATTCGGCGATTCAGCCTTTGGATTGGAGAAGATGCCACTCTCAAAAGTGATGCTGGGCACGAGGCTTGGCTTGTGGCAGCTCGCAAGAAGGATTGGCGGTATTGGCGTCGCTATGACGAGTGGCTGGAACGGAAGCTTTCGGACACGGCCTTGCGTGCGCTGGACCGCTCGACCGACTCAGTGCTCGGATTGTTGGAGGACCCTCAACGAGAAGGTCCTTGGGATCGCCGCGGATTGGTGGTCGGCCATGTGCAGTCCGGCAAGACCGGGCACTATAGCGGGCTAATCTGCAAGGCTGCTGATGCAGGCTACAAGATTGTGATTGTACTTGCCGGTTTGCACAACAATCTGCGGTCTCAGACCCAGATGCGTCTCGATGAAGCATTCCTGGGCTACGAAACCAAACCTGTTGGGGATAGTTTCCGTCCAATAGGCGTATCGGAATTCGATGCAGACCCTTCGATAAAACCGAATTACGCGACGAACCGGAGCAATTCCGGCGATTTCAGCACCAAAAACACGCAATCGATGGGAATCACACCGGAGCAACGACCGTGGTTGTTCGTTGTAAAAAAGAATAAGACGGTCCTTGAGAGGTTGCTCAAGTGGCTTCGCAACCACGTTGCGAACTCCAAAGACCAGCAGACTGGACGGCCAATAGTCACCAATCTTCCGCTTTTGCTCATAGACGACGAAGCCGACAATGCGAGCGTGGACACGGGTGAAACCGTTCTGGACAATGACGGCCAGCCTGACAAAGAGCATCAGCCAACAGCCATAAACAAGCTAATCCGCAGAATTTTAAACACTTTTTCTCGCTCGGCTTATGTCGGATACACCGCAACGCCGTTCGCGAATATCTTTATCCATGAGCGCGGGGAGACCAACGAAGATGGAGTTGACCTCTTCCCATCAAGTTTCATCATAAATCTTGCCGCAGCCTCCAACTACATTGGGCCTGCCAAGGTTTTTGGCACAGGGGGCAACGAAGGCCGGGTGGGAGGTCTACCGCTTGTAAGAGTAGTGACTGACTATTGTTCTGAAGACCTTGTGGGCGGCTGGATTCCGCCAAAACACAAAAATCATCACCCGCCGCTGTATGACGGGCGCGATGAAATGCCCCCCTCGTTAATCGAAGCCATCCACGCATTCATACTCGGCTGTGCAGTTCGGAAGGCCAGAGGACAGGGCAAAGAGCATTCCTCGATGCTTATCCACGTGACGCGTTTCAATTCTGTCCAGCGGGCTGTCCATTTCCAGGTCGAGGAGTTGGTCCGTCACATCAAGCAGAGGCTAGCGAGACAGATCGAGCACGAGGCAATTATCGCAAGCTTGAATGCTCTCTGGGAAAAAGACTTCGTTCCCACGATGGCTGCTGTGTCTGCGTCCTCATCGGAAAGCGAGCGTGCTCGGACCATCAGTTGGGATGAGATAGAACCAGAGCTTGTTGATATCGTCGCAGATATCGGCGTCAGAATGATAAATGGCACCGCCAAGGATGTTCTGGATTACGATGAGAACAAGGAAACTGGCCTCAAGGTTATTGCGATCGGCGGCGACAAACTGGCGCGTGGATTGACCCTTGAGGGTTTGACGGTCAGCTACTTCCTTCGCGCATCAAAGATGTATGACACACTGATGCAGATGGGGCGGTGGTTCGGATATCGACCGGGCTACCTTGATACGTGTCGCCTCTACACAACCAGTGACCTGTGTGAATGGTTCGGTCACATCGCGGATGCATCCGAAGAGCTCCGGGAAGAGTTCGACCTGATGCAGGCGATAGGGGCTACGCCACGCGATTACGGCCTCAAGGTGCAATCACATTCGGTATTGATGGTGACATCTCCGCTGAAAATGAGGGCATCGAAAAATCTGATGCTCTCCTTTAGTGGGCAGCTACTTGAAACGGTGGCTTTCTACAAAGAGAGCCCGGTGTTGGCGCAGAACCTTGCGGCGACCAAGAGATTTATCTCTGGCTTAAAGGACCCGGAGATAAATCCATCGCGGATGCGTGATGGTTCGAGTGAAAATTGGCAGGGCTACGCGTGGACCGACGTGCAGGCCACAGATGTCATCGACTTTTTGACGTCCTACAAAACCCATCCGGAAGCCCACAAGGTCAACAGCCTCCTGCTGGCAAGGTTCATTCAGTCGCTGGTATCGGAAGGGGAATTGACGACCTGGACTATTGCACTGATTGGCGGTGGTGACGGTGGGCAGCTTGAATTGGCTGACGCTGTCTCAGTGAAGATGCTGCAGCGAACTGCCCATGGAGCTCATCCCGATCGCTATTCCATAGGACGTCTGATGTCGCCGCGTGATGAGGCGATCGACCTCGACGAAGCTTCATGGAATGCCGCTCTGGCAATCACCAAGGCTGCTTTCCATGCGGATGGTGGGCGTAAAGCGACATCGAAAGAGCCTACAGTGCCCAACGGCCCAGCCATCCGCAGGGTCCGTGGCTTTGGAGCTGCTGGAATACCTGGGCATCCTGAGCGGGGAGTCCTGTTCATCTATGCGCTTGACCCAGAAAAGGCTGGAGCCGAGGCAGGATTGCCAAAGAATTCGCCGCCGGTGATGGGTTTTGCGATCAGCTTCCCGGCCAGCAAATCTGGCGCAAAGGTCGAATATCGCGTCAACAATGTCGCCTGGGAGCTTGAATATGGCGGCACGGATTGACGAGGACGGCCTCAAGCAGGCTTGGCGTGCTTTATCCGGCAGCGGCGTTGGCGACGGATGGCGGACGATACCGCTTCACCTCAACGCGCCATCCAGACTGATGGCTGGCAGGCGCTTCCCTGGGGATGAGGAAGCGCTCATCGCTGGCTTCAGTAGCATTAAGCTGCCGCCAGCGTCCTATCTGCCGCAGGGGCAAGGGTTCAGGGTGGTCGGGTTGCCCAGCGGTGCGCTACCAACCACGCACATCTGGATCGCACTGTGTCGGCAGCCCGCAGGCACGCTTGATATGTTTGCGATGATGGCGGCTGATGTTGCGCGTCTTCTCGAAGACTGCGCAAAACTGCCGGATGAACGGATATTCCTGCTTTTCCTGGGGCGTATCCGCGCTTGGCAGAACTTCATGGAAAAAGGTCGTACCGGCCTGCTGAGTGAAGAGGGTGAAGTCGGCCTCTTTGGTGAGTTGGTCGTGCTGAAGGACGTCATTGACGCAGGAATGCCCCCTTCGGACGCCCTTGACGCGTGGCAGGGCCCTTTGGATGGCCTGCAGGACTTCTTCATAGGAACCGGAGCCATTGAGGTGAAGGCGACGATAGCCCCGCTGGGATTTCCTACGAAAATCAGCTCACTGGATCAGCTTGATGAAACGCAGCGTCAGCCGCTGTTCCTGGCTGGAGTTAGGCTTGCCCTTGGTCTTGGCCACACGTTGCCGAAATTCGCAGCCGAACTCAGAGAGGCACTCAAAGGTGACGCCGCAGCCAGCGCCACATTCGAAAGTCGTCTGATGCAGGCTGGCTTCCTGTCAATCCATGCCGACAAATACGTCCGACAGTTCACCGTGTCCGGAACGATATGCAAGGTCATCGAAGGTGAGTTTCCACGGCTCACCAGGGCAAATGTCGCAGCCGGTGTAACAAACGCCCGCTATGAAATTGACCTTGCTACCCCTGGGTTTGATGACATCGGTCTCGACCAGGCACTCACACAGTTAGGAATCAGGTAGATGGCACTTGACGAGTTTCTCCGGCAAACCCAGGCGGAAGTCCGAGGGCAGAACGACAGTCCGTATCCAGAACTGGTCTTTGCTGAAGTCGTGATGCAGCACATGTCGGAGGTCGGCATGACCTTTGAACCCGTCGTTTGCCACTACCTGCACTCGGGCAAGGGAAGCGTCGGAACTTTGCGGCTGAGTGGTTATGCCGTCTCCGAGGATGCTGACCAGATTGACCTGTTTGTCAGCCTCTACGAAGGCGTCGATGCGGTCACAACAATCTCGGACACCGAGACCCGCACCGCTGCAGAACAGTGCCTGAGGTTCTTGGCTCGCGCAGCTGACGGTAGCCTACTCTCGAATATGGAGGAGGCGAACGAAGCCTATGGCTTGGTTCTGACGATCAAAGACACTTATCAGAACCTCGACCAAATCAGGATATATGTCCTTACCGACCGTCAGGCCAAGGCAAAGAACTTCAAA
>CAIUPE010000017.1 GCA_903900975.1 uncultured Hyphomicrobiales bacterium
CTCAATAACAAAATCCGAGTGCTTCAGAGAAAAGCATACGGCATCCGAGACGAGGAATATCTCAAGCTCAAAATTGTAACCGCAGGCTTGTCAAAATTATGAAAAAAACCAAAAATTACCCACTAAAATCCGCGAAGAGCCGATAAAATTATCTCAACGGCCGCGAACAGATTATCGTAATGCTCAATAACTTGGTCTGGGTTGAGCTGATGAACCGGTGTGTCAGAATATCCGAAACTGACGGCAATGACCGGCAGATTTGCGTTTTTAGCTGTGTTTATGTCGGTTATTGAATCTCCCACCATGATGGCATGATTGATGTCGCCGCCGCACTGCTCAATGGTCATCGCAAGATGGCGTGAATCTGGTTTGAAATAGGGAAAGCTATCGCGTCCGCAGATAGCGCCAAAAAAGTCAGCAATACCAAGTTTCTCGAGCAGTAATTTGGCGTGGCGTTCGATTTTATTTGTACATATGGCGAGTGGAAATCCAATGTTCCGTAAGTGCTCTAGTGCCGACATGGCTCCGGGATAGAGATTTGTTTCGTCGGCAATATGAGCTTCATAATAGGTCAAGAATTGCAAATATAATTTTTCGAGCTGTTGCGCGTCTGTTTCAACTTGCGCCGCTTTTAAGCCCTCAGTCAGCAAGGCCCTTGCGCCTGATCCAACAAGATTGATAGCTTCATGATAGGGCAGCGGTGGGTGACCCATTGATTTAAGAATGACGTTTAAGGTCGAAACGATATCAGGTGCCGTGTCAGCCAAAGTGCCATCAAGATCAAATACGATTGTCGGAAATGCGCTATATGTTTTCATGCGGCTACCTGCGTAGTTATAGACATCAAGATCCTAGAATGAATTGACAGCAACGGGCGACGTTCCGGTCGGCCTCGCAATCGCTTAAAACCAATATAGCGGACATTTTACATGAAAGTACTCGCTCTCGGGTGCTTGTCGTTAGTTTTTCATATCTGGTTTGGCCCGTTCATTCGAATTTAAGGCAGAACCTTACAATGATCCTAACCGTATCTATCGGGTTGAATAAAGAACGGGTGAAGTTGGTGCGTGGCAATATGGCCAGTAGTTTGGCAGCTATGGCGTCAATGTTTGTTACTCGGGGGGCGAGGGCGTAGGGCCCATGTAGACGTATGGCAATGGGTTGATGGTCGCCCATCACGAGCATAGGGTAGGTGTTTTTCGCGTGGATTATCGCACAGAATTCATGAGCATTTGTTATGTAATTGAGGATCGTGTGGTATGTACGCAACCTGAGAACATAGGAAAATGGCCCCAACGCCTTAGGATTTTAGAAAGTGAAGATGTCGCTGGATCAATTGAAGCGGGAAGCAGCCGCTGAGGCCCTTACTTTTGTTCAATCCGGAATGCGGCTTGGACTTGGAACAGGTTCGACGGCCAAAATTTTCGTGGATCTTCTCGCAGAGCGGATGCGGGCGGAGGGGATGGCTCTTATTTGCGTTCCAACTTCGGAGGCAACCAGGCTTCAAGCGCAAAGCCTTGGTATTCCGCTAACGACGTTAGATGAGACGCCTGAACTCGATCTTGTCATCGATGGGGCGGACGAAATCGACCCTTCTTTGAATTTGATAAAGGGTGGAGGAGCGGCCCATTTAAGGGAAAAAATTGTCGAAATGGCGACAAAACGCTTTATTGTAATTGCAGATGAGACCAAATGGGTCGCGAATTTGGGCAAATTTCCGTTACCGCTTGAATGTGCCATTTTTGGGCTTGAAGCTACCAAAAGACAGCTGGCTAAGGCGATTGAAGCCGCTGGTTGCGCGGGTGAATTAGTGCTTAGGAAGGGCAAGGATGGACAAGTTTTGCGCACCGATGGCGGCAATGTGATTTTGGATGCAAAGTTGGAGCTCATCCCTAATCCTGCCCGATTAGCAGAGTTGCTCGATGGGGTAACAGGACTTGTCGAACATGGGCTCTTTATCGGAATGGCAGAGCGCGCGATTTTGGCTACGTCATCTGGAATTCGTGCCATAACCCGCTGATTTAAAAGGCTTTATTATGACCGCTTTTGATGTTGATCTGTTCGTCATTGGGGGCGGTTCAGGCGGAGTGAGGGCAGCGAGGATCGCAGCTGGGTACGGCGCAAAGGTCATGCTGGCAGAGGAATACCGCATGGGGGGAACCTGCGTCATTCGCGGGTGCGTGCCGAAAAAGCTCTATGTTTTGGCCAGTCGCTTTGCCGATGGGTTTGAGGATGCGCCCGGATTTGGGTGGACGGTTGACGTGCCGAAATTTGATTTTTCGGTCTTAAAGGCGGCAAAAGACAAAGAAATTGACCGATTGGAGGGTGTTTATGCCCAAAATCTGACCAAAGCAGGGGTTGAGATTATCCCGCAGCGGGCGGTTGTTTCGGGGCCGAATGAGGTGACTTTGGCGGATGGCCGTACGGTTTCGGCCAAGACCATCCTGATTGCAACCGGAGGTCATCCGGTGAGGCCTGAGGCTACGCCTGGTATTCATTTGGCCGAAAATTCGAATGATTTTTTCGATTGGCCAACCCTTCCAAAGTCGGTTGTAATTGTTGGGGCTGGATATATCGGGGTCGAATTCGCCTGTCTTTTGAACAGGTTAGGATCGCATGTCACGCTCATTTTACGGCGCGATCATGTGTTGCCGCGCTTTGACGAGGACCTTCGGAAGGGCCTAACCGAGGCCATGAAGCTTTCGGGCATCACCATTCTCAACCATACCGATGTCGAAATGCTCGATGGCAGGGCCGGCCATGTGGCTGTGACCACACTGACGGGCCAGTGCATTGAGGCCGAACGGGTGGTATATGCCACCGGACGCAAGCCCAACACCAAGGGCTTAGGCCTTGAAAAGATTGGAGTTTTGCTCGATCAAGAAGATGGCATCATTGTCGATGGATTCTCCAAAACCAACATCCCTTCGGTCTATGCGGTGGGGGATGTGACAAACCGGTTACAGCTCACTCCGGTTGCAATCCGTGAGGGGCACGCTTTTGCCGATAGTGTGTTTGGGGGACGCCCGACGCAGGTTGATTTTGGCCTCGCACCGACGGCGGTGTTCTCGACGCCGGAAATCGGCACGGTCGGGTTGACGGAGGAAGAGGCCCGCAAAACGCATCCAATTGAAATATATAAAACGAGCTTTCGAGCAATGAAAGCTACCCTTTCAGGTAGTCAGGAAAGGGTTTTGATGAAATTAATCGTAGATAAGCCATCCGACCGTGTTTTGGGTGTTCATATTTTGGGCGATGGTGCTGGTGAGATGATCCAAATGGTCGGCATTGCGGTCAGGATGGGTGCCACAAAACGCGACTTCGACCAGACGCTCGCCGTGCACCCGACAGCGGCGGAAGAGCTGGTCACAATGCGGACGCCGTGGGTGGCACCGCGCGTCTGACGTTCATTAGCCTACGGGCCGTTCATCCCCCGCGTCGACGGAGCGTTTATTGCCATGCGGGATCGGACCCTCGCGGTAGATGCGCCAGAGGGCAAATGCCGTGATGCCAATATGCACAAGCGCGTTGTGGATGAAGAGTGCGCGGTCGCCATAAGTCGTCATCAGCCAAGCAACTAATGTTGGGCCAACGATGGCGCCGAGGCAATAGATGAACAAGGTGGTGCTCGCTACGGCTACGGCTTTTTCAGGCCCGAGTCGATCCACCGAGAGTGCGGTCATCAAAGGATAAAGCACCGTAATCAACCCACCGACTAGAAATCCCAGCGTATAGAGCCAGAAGAGCGAAGGTTTGGCCGTCAAGGCAAGGCCGATTTCAGGCAACATGACGGCGATAGACATGCCGGCGATGACCATACGGCGGTCGAATCTATCGGAGAGGCGGCCGACGGGGTAGGGCGTTAGCGCCGAGCCGATAATGGCAAAGGTCATAAAGCTTGCAACCGTATCGGGACCAAGGTGCAGGCGTTGCACATAGGCCGGAACAATCGACCAGAACGTGCCATTCGCCAGCCCCAATAAGAGAGCGGTGACGATGCTGACGGGAGAGAAAAACCACAACTCGCTAATCACCAACCGGCCCTTGGCGGGGAGTGGGGGCGGGTCGGCCTTGGTCATGGCCATGGGAACCAGCGCCAGCATTAAAAATGCCGCCGCAGCTGAAAACAGCGCAAAGCTTTTAGGCTCGAACGCACGAAGCGTTTGCTGGCCCAAGGCGGATCCGGAAAAATTGGCGACATTGTATATGCCGAGCAAGCGGCCACGGTGTGACGCACCAGCTTTGGCCGATATCCAACCTTCAACAACGGCGTATAAACCGGCAAAACAAAAGCCAACAATGGCGCGTAAGCCGATCCACGGAAAGGGTGAAACCGCGAGTGGGAAGGCCAAAACCGCCACCGCTACAATGGCGGAATAGGCAGCAAAGGCGCGTGTATGGCCAGCACGCCGGACAATGGACGGGGCAGTCCAAGTGCCACCCAACATGCCGAGGAAATAGGCGGAACCAATGACACCGACCATCGTTGGTGAAAAGCCCTCAACCGTTGCCCGATAGGGGATGAGTGTGTTGAGCAAGCCATTGCCCGCGATCATCACAAACACGGCAATCAGCACAGGAAGCACAGCAAGGATGAGTTTACGCAACGGGGTACATCCGCAAAAGGTGAGATGATGCAGCATAGGTGGTTTTGGTGAATGGGGGATTAAGATGGGGAGGGACCGCGGCCTCCCGGCGCGCTCTAAGATGCGAGCCGGGAGGCTCGCGGTCCGGGGGAGTGGTACCTTGCCGTCATTGCAAGCGAACGCGAAGCAACTCAGCTGATGGTAGAAGAAAGAGCGCAAATTTGCGATTGTACGCTTTTATTAGCCTCTAGCTGGGTTGCTTCGCGTTCGCTCGTAATGACGGTTGAAATATGGCGAGCCTTCTTCCCCAATCACCCAACCCCCGCTATGAAGCTCACTCCCGCGCCGTAGGGGTGATTCCCTCTGACCTTGTGAGCCGATGTCTGTACTTGCCCCCCAAGCCTATGCGCTTTTGAAGAGCGTGTTCGGTTATGATAAGTTTCGGGCAGGCCAGGAGGAAGTGATTGCCGCTGTGCTCAAAGGGGGTCCTGTTTTGGCGGTGATGCCGACGGGTAGCGGTAAATCCATGTGCTACCAATTGCCCGCTTTGCTGGACGAGGGATTGACCGTGGTCGTCTCCCCGTTGATCGCGTTGATGCGCGATCAGGTGCAGCAATTGCGCCATGTGGGGGTAAGCGCCGGATCGCTCAATTCATCCAATACCAGCCAGGAGACGGACGAGGTGTGGAGCGCGCTGAAAGCGGGCTCATTACGCCTGTTGTTTTTATCGCCCGAGCGGTTGGCGATGGATGGTCTACACGGTGCGTTGTCACGTGCAGGCGTTAAACGTGTGGCGATTGATGAGGCGCATTGCGTCTCGGAATGGGGCCATGATTTTAGACCGGAATATCGGCAGATCCGCTCGGCGGTTGAGGCCATGGGCAATGTGCAGGTGATCGCGTTTACCGCAACAGCGGATCGCAACACGCGGGCCGATATTGCCGGACGTTTGTTTGATCGTGCGCCGCATATTGTGGTGCATAGTTTTGATCGACCGAATTTGGATTTGCGCTTTGCGCCGAAAGATCAACCGCGCAAGCAGATTGAAAGTTTTCTCAAAAACCATCGCGAGCAGAGCGGGATTATCTATTGTTCTTCGCGTGACCGTACCGAGAAAATGGCAACATGGTTGCAAGACAGTGGCTTTGAATCGGTAGCCTATCATGCGGGCATGGAGGCGAGCCAGCGCGCGCGCAACCAAGACCGTTTTTTGCAGGAAGACGGCATTGTGGTGGCAGCCACCATCGCGTTCGGTATGGGCATCAACAAGCCAGATGTGCGCTTTGTCGTGCATGCCGATATGCCAGGCAGTGTGGAAGCCTATTATCAGGAAATCGGCCGCGCGGGGCGCGATGGCTTGCCCGCTTCAACGCTGACGCTTTTCGGCGTGGAAGACATGGCGCTGCGGCGTCGGCAAATTGCGGAAAAACAAATCAGCGAAGAACGCCGCCGCATTGAACATGCGCGCTTCGGACGCTTGGCGATGTTGTGCGAAGCGGCCTCGTGTCGGCGGCAGGTTTTGCTCTCTTATTTTGACGAGCAAGCGCCGCCCTGTGGACGCTGCGATATTTGTCGCGGTGAGGTGGCGCTTTATGATGGCACGGTGGATGCGCAAAAAGCGCTCTCCGCCGTGTATCGAACCGGCCAACGCTTTGGCGCGACCTACCTCACCGATGTGTTGACGGGAACGGCCAGCGAAAGCATTTCGCGTAACGGCCATGAGGCGATTAAAACCTTTGGCGTGGGCGCCGATAAAACACGCACCGAATGGGGCGGCATTATCCGCCAGCTTTTTGCAGCCGACGCGCTGGAGACGGCGAGCGAAGAACATGGCGGCTTTAAACTGAGCGCCAAAGGCGAGGCGATTTTGTTGGGCCAAGAGAGCATTCAACTGCGCAAAGACCCACCGAAAGCGCCGAAGCCGCCACGCTCCAAAGTCGGCAAGGGGCAGGATGCGCCGGAAGGGTTGGATGAAGACGAGACGCGGGTTTTCACCGCGCTGCGCCGCAAAAGGCTGGAGCTGGCGCGCGAAGAGGGCGTCGCCGCTTACGTGGTGTTCGCCGACCGCACGCTGATTGAGCTGGCCCGCCAACGGCCGCTGTCGCTGCGCGAGATGGCGGGGATTTATGGGGTTGGCACGGCGAAGCTGGAACGCTATGGCGAGGCGTTTTTGGACGTGTTGCTGAGCGTGGAGTGAGGGGAGCTTAAAAGGAATGTTTATCCTGCCCCATCAAGAGATCGCGCAAATTTGGTGGAACGGGAAAGCCGTATCCATCACCGGGTTTTTCAAAGTATAGATTTCCTGTCGCGTGATACGGGCTTGAATAGAGTTCAGCACCGATCATCTCCAGCGTGAGGCGAAGGGCTTGAACGCTATCGACACCATAGGCGCGCGACGCACGCACCCCGTGTGGCCAGCCGATGGACCATTCACATGACCATGCCCCTTCCGCATGAAGCGGGGCGCTGATCGAGATTTGAATTTGGATCGGTTTATTGTGTTCGGTGAAGGTCAAAGTGCGATGAGCGATTTTCATTTTGTTTCGCCTAAAAATTAAATGGTGGAATAATTTTACCACTTAAACATGCGCCATATCTTTGCATCGCTTGAGCATAGCATGACGCCGACCCGAGTGAACGACAGATTTGTAAATCAGATTCAAGTTGGGATTCACATTCGGCCTCAATCGTCGTCATTATTTCAAGTGACACATTGCTAATCGCCGAAATTGGACCGGAAATTATGTCTCCTGCTGATCCAGCCCCATCCCCACTCGTCCACTGTCCACCGCCGGGTGAGCCAGCAGGTATACGGGGTTGGCTGTCGGAATATTTCTTATCCGCCCACATCACATAAGCGAGCATAAACGCCATGTCGTGTGGGATGCGTCGATGCGATTTTAAATGCCGCTTCGCGTAGTGAAGGGCGGTCCAACGGATTGGCATCGACGGGAAATGGCGTGCGAAATTCTTGAAGTAGTGGGCAAGGCTCGACATCGAATTATCCGTATATTCGATAATTTACCTATATAAGATTATAATCCTATAAATGCCAAGAAAGTTTTTCCAATCCCTCGGGCACATGTTCGTGTTTGAATCTTTTCTAGCCATACCCAATCTCCTCCGGTATAGAACCGCTTTCGCCTGAGAAGCTCTCAATTATAGGGGGCGCGGCGCGGTATGGAGCGAGATGATGACCGAGCGTTGGAGCCCTTCGAGCTGGAGATCAAAGCCTGTGCAGCAGGTGCCAGCCTATCCAGATCCTGCGGCGTTGCAGGCGGTTGAGGCGCAATTGGCTGGTTTTCCTCCGCTCGTTTTTGCCGGTGAAGCCCGTAAATTGAAGCGGGCTTTGGGCAAAGTGGCCAATGGTGAGGCGTTTTTGTTGCAAGGTGGCGATTGCGCCGAGAGCTTTGCCGAGCATTCAGCCGACAATATCCGCGATTTCTTCCGCCTCTTCTTGCAGATGGCGGTGGTGCTGACCTTTGCCGGTTCCTCGCCCGTGGTGAAGGTGGGCCGCGTCGCTGGCCAGTTCGCCAAGCCCCGCTCGGCACCGAATGAGAAGATCGGCGATGTCGAATTGCCGTCCTATCGCGGCGACGTGGTGAACGGGATCGAGTTCACGCCGGAGGCGCGTATTCCGGACCCTGAGCGGCAATTGATGGCCTATCGCCAATCGGCGGCCACGCTGAACCTTATTCGCGCTTTCGCCAATGGCGGGTATGCAAATTTGGAAAACGCGCATCGCTGGATGTTAGGCTTTGTCAAAGACAGCCCGCAATCGGGCCAGTATCAGGAAATCTCCGACCGCATCACCGAGGCACTCGATTTCATGCGCGCCATCGGTATTGATCCCGAGGCGCATCCTGAAATGCGCACGACGGATTTCTACACCTCGCATGAGGCGCTGTTGCTCGGTTATGAGCAGGCGATGACGCGGGTGGATTCCACGACCGGCGATTACTACGCCACCTCTGGTCACATGATTTGGATCGGCGATCGTACCCGCCAGCCGGACCATGCGCATGTCGAATATTTCCGCGGCATCAAGAACCCGATTGGCTTGAAATGTGGCCCGTCGCTTGATCCGGAGGAATTGATCCGGTTGATCGATGTGTTGAACCCCACCAATGAGCCGGGCCGCTTGACGCTGATCGCGCGCTTTGGTGCGGACAAAGCCGAAGCGCATCTGCCAGCCCTTGTTCGGGCGGTGAAGCGCGAGGGTCGCTCGGTGGTGTGGTCATGCGATCCGATGCATGGCAACACGGTGAAGGCGGCATCAGGTTTCAAGACGCGGCCTTTCGATATGATTATGTCGGAAGTGAAAACCTTCTTCGATGTGCATCAGGCGGAAGGCACCCATGCGGGCGGTATCCATCTGGAGATGACGGGTAAGAACGTGACCGAATGCACGGGCGGCGCGCGGGCGATTTCAGACATGGATCTGCATGACCGCTACCACACGCATTGCGATCCGCGCTTGAACGCAGAACAGGCGCTTGAAATGGCGTTTTTGGTGGCAGAACTCTTGAAAAAAGAGCGTCTGGCTAAAGGGCGGCCATTGGTTGAGGCGGCGGAGTGACCAGCGATGCGTTGGACCGCAAACCTCCCGGCTCGCGTTCTGTGCGGGCGAGGACGTCCGCGGTCCGATGAGGGTGGCAGAACTCTTGAAGAAAGAGCGCCTCGCTAAAGGGCGGCCATTGGTTGAGGCTACTGAATAAGCCTTACAGACTAAGGTCTAAGGACATCCAAAGGCGCGGGCCCGCAAAAGCGGGCTTGCGCCTTTGCACTTTGTAATTCCCGCGTTCGGATCCATTTATGGGGTAACAGAAACCCATGGTGGGAATAAGATCATGTCCACTTTTTTTGTTTCGCATGGCGCACCGAACCTGATTTTGCATAATTCGGCAGCGCGGCATTTTCTCGAACATCTCGGCAAGGATATCGGCACCCCGCGCGCCATTTTAATGGTGACCGCGCATTTTGAGATGAGCCGTCCGACGCTGACAAATAACGCCCACCCGCCGATGATTTATGATTTTGGCGGTTTCGAGAAGGAATTGCGCGAGGTGAAATACCGTGCCCCCGGCTCGCCAGAAGTGGCGCAGGAAGCGTTTGATCTGCTGGACAAAGCCGGATTGCAGCCAGCCTTCGCCGATCGCGGGTTCGATCACGGCACTTGGGTGCCTCTGGTGCTGCTGAGGCCTGAGGCGGATATTCCGGTGGTGCAACTCTCGGTCGAGCCGAACAAGGGAGCGGATTATCATTTCAAGCTGGGTCAGGCGTTGAAGCC